>NZ_MNQN01000116.1:0-151998 GCF_001915455.1 Bacteroides sp. 43_46
GAAGATTTGTCAAATTACCGGAAAGAAAGCCATGATTGGCAACAATGTTTCACACTCAAAGAGAAGAACTAAAAGAACCTTTGATTTGAACTTGTTTAATAAAAAGTTCTACTATGTAGAACAAGATTGTTGGATCAGCCTTAGCATTTGCGCTAACGGGTTGCGTATTATTAACAAAAAAGGACTGGATGCTGCGCTGACTGAAGCTGTGGCTAAAGGTTATTGTGATTGGAAAAGCATTAAAGTAATCGGCTAAACGTAGAGGAGAAAACTTACAATGGCAAAGAAAGCAAAAGGTAACAGAGTGCAGGTGATTCTGGAATGTACAGAACACAAAGACAGTGGAATGCCGGGAACATCTCGTTATATCACAACTAAGAACAGAAAGAATACTACAGAAAGACTTGAGTTGAAAAAATACAACCCAATTCTGAAAAGAGTAACAGTACACAAGGAAATTAAATAATAAAGAAGTATAACCCATGGCAAAGAAAACAGTAGCAAGTTTGCACGAAGGCTCTAAAGAAGGTCGTGCTTATACTAAGGTTATCAAAATGGTAAAATCTCCTAAGACTGGAGCATACGTTTTTGATGAGCAAATGGTTCCGAATGAAAAAGTACAAGACTTTTTCAAAAAATAATTGAAATAGCATACGCGCTATAAATACAAAATCCTCTCATTGACAAACAATGAGGGGATTTTTTATTGCTTCTTTTTTTTACTTTTCAATCCTTTGTTATATCTTTGTAGCATTATGTATTATACAAACAACTGTCAATATGGGATTTTTTAGTTTTTTTTCAAAGGAGAAGAAGGAAACTTTAGATAAGGGGTTATCTAAAACCAAAGAGAGCGTGTTTAGTAAAATCGCTCGTGCCGTGGCTGGTAAGTCAAAGGTAGATGACGAAGTGTTGGATAATCTGGAAGAAGTGTTGATTACGTCGGATGTAGGCGTAGAGACGACTTTGAATATTATTAAGCGCATCGAAAAACGTGCCGCTGCGGATAAATATGTGAATACTCAGGAATTGAATCATATATTACGTGACGAAATAGCCGCTTTGTTGACCGAGAATAACTCGGATGATGTAGCTGATTTTGATGTTCCGATCGAAAGAAAGCCTTATGTGATTATGGTAGTAGGGGTCAATGGAGTGGGAAAGACTACAACTATCGGCAAACTGGCTTATCAATTCAAGAAAGCCGGTAAATCTGTTTACTTGGGAGCCGCTGATACATTCCGTGCGGCTGCTGTAGAACAGTTGATGATTTGGGGAGAGCGGGTAGGGGTGCCTGTCGTTAAACAGAAAATGGGTGCTGATCCTGCATCGGTAGCTTATGACACCCTTAGCTCTGCTGTTGCCAACAATGCTGACATCGTTATTATTGATACAGCCGGACGCTTGCACAATAAAGTCGGCCTGATGAACGAGCTGACCAAAATTAAAAATGTAATGAAGAAAGTAGTGCCTGATGCACCGGATGAAGTATTACTTGTATTGGACGGCTCTACAGGACAGAATGCTTTTGAACAAGCCAAGCAGTTTACTCTGGCAACGGAGGTTACCGCTATGGCTATCACTAAACTTGATGGGACTGCTAAAGGCGGTGTTGTAATTGGTATTTCCGACCAATTTAAGATTCCTGTTAAATACATCGGTTTGGGTGAAGGAATGGAGGATTTACAAGTATTCCGCAAAAACGAATTTGTTGATTCCTTGTTTGGAGAAAATGCATGAAAAGAAAGAGAATAGATATAATCACTTTGGGATGCTCTAAAAATTTGGTGGACTCTGAGCAGTTGATGCGTCAACTGGAAGAAGTAGGATATAGCGTGACTCATGATACTGAAACTCCACAAGGGGAAATTGCAGTCATCAATACATGCGGTTTCATCGGCGATGCCAAAGAAGAATCTATCAATATGATTCTGGAGTTTGCCAAAAGAAAGGAAGAAGGTGACTTAAAGAAACTTTTTGTAATGGGTTGTCTTTCTGAACGTTATCTCAGGGAGCTGGCTATTGAAATACCACAAGTAGATAAATTCTATGGTAAATTCAACTGGAAGGAACTTTTGCATGATTTGGGGAAAAGCTATCATGAGGAGTTGTATATTGAACGGACGCTGACCACTCCGCAGCATTATGCTTATCTGAAAATATCGGAAGGATGTGATCGTAAATGTTCGTATTGTGCTATCCCGATTATTACAGGACGTCATATATCTAAACCGATAGAAGAAATCTTGGATGAAGTCCGGTATCTGGTGTCGCAAGGCGTGAAAGAGTTTCAGGTTATAGCACAGGAGCTAACTTATTACGGAGTTGATTTGTATAAGAAACAAATGCTTCCGGAATTGATTGAACGCATTTCGGAAATACCAGGAGTAGAATGGATTCGTCTGCATTATGCGTATCCGGCACATTTCCCGATTGACTTGTTTCGTGTAATGCGTGAACGTGGCAATGTTTGCAAGTATATGGATATAGCTTTGCAACATATCAGTGACAATATGTTGAAGCTGATGCGTCGGCAAGTGACAAAGGAGGATACTTACAGACTGATTGAACAATTCCGTAAAGAAGTCCCTGGTATTCACCTGCGAACAACTTTAATGGTAGGACATCCTGGAGAAACAGAGGAAGATTTTGAAGAGTTAAAGGAGTTTGTCCGTAAAGTACGCTTCGATAGAATGGGAGCTTTTGCTTATTCGGAAGAAGAAGGTACTTATGCTGCAGAAACTTATGAAGATTCTATTCCGCAAAAAGTGAAACAAGCCCGACTTGATGAATTAATGGATATTCAGCAGGGCATATCGGCAGAGTTGAGTGCAGAAAAAGTCGGTAAACAGATGAAAATTATCATTGATCGGTTAGAAGGCGATTATTATATCGGAAGAACTGAATTTGATTCGCCGGAAGTAGATCCGGAAGTATTGATTAATTGTTCTGAAAAAGAGCTTGAGATCGGAAAGTTTTATCAAGTAGAAGTAGTAGATGCAGACGATTTTGATTTATATGCAAAGATAATAAATGACTATGAATAATAAGGAATTTACATCTGAACTAGCTGAAAGACTGGGGTACACCATTAAGGATACTTCCGAATTAATAGGTTCTTTACTGTCTGATATGATACAAGAACTGGAAGAAGGTAACGTGATTGCAGTACAAGGATTCGGTTCTTTTGAAGTAAAAAAGAAAGCGGAACGTATTTCAATTAATCCGGCAAGTAAACAACGTATGTTGGTTCCTCCCAAATTGGTGTTATCTTATAAACCTAGCAATACATTGAAAGATAAGTTTAAATAAATATTTCCCGTTATGAATGAAAGACTAACAATTCAAGACCTTACTGACTTGTTGGCTGCTAAACATAGCATGACCAAGAAGGATGCCGAGGTGTTCGTAAAAGAGTTTTTTCTCTTGATTGAACAAGCCTTGGAAAACGAGAAGACTGTAAAAATCAAAGGATTGGGAACTTTCAAACTTATCGATGTAGATAGCCGGGAAAGTGTCAATGTTAACACAGGTGAACGTTTCCAGATAAAAGGGCATACAAAGGTTTCATTTTCTCCGGACGCGAATTTGAGAGATACAATTAATAAACCTTTTGCACATTTCGAGACTGTTGTGTTGAATGAAAACACAGTATTGGAAGATACTCCGGTAGAAGAAGTGGAAGAGGAAGAAGTAGGTGAGGAAATTCTTGCTTCAACAATAGAAGATTATAATAAAAAGGAGGAAAGTCAAGAGAATACTTCTAATCCTATAGTAGAAAATGAAAGTCAGATTGCTGAACAAGATTCTTCCGAAGAAGTGGATACGGTTCAGGAGGAACGAATAACGGAACAGTCTATTGAAGAAAAAGTAGTGGTTGAAGAATCACTTATGGTTGAACAACAACAGCCAGAACAACCAGTAAAAGAGAAAGAAAAAATTACGGCAGAGCAGATTATTGAACAAGAACTTCTGAAAGCAAATCTAAAGCCCGAAATTCCAATAGTATCACCACAGTCGGAAATTACAAAGCCGACTAAAGCTTCTGTACAAACTACTGTTAGCCCGATATCTAAAAAAGAGGTTGTTAAAAAGGAGAAATCTCCTGTTCCTTATTTGATAGCTGTAATCGTCATAGTATTGTTACTATGTGGAGGTGTGATTTTATTTATCTATTATCCGGACCTGTTTTCTTCTTCATCTGACAAGAATACCCTCGATATGCCGCCTGTAACAACTCAACCTGTTCGAACTGAAGCGCAGCTTTCCGATACTATTGAACATAAAGATACTGTTGTAGAAGTAACTGTTACTACACCGAAGAACGTTGTTGAGCCACAGTCAATTGTAAAAAAAGAAGAGATATTAACTTCTGCAAAGGCTGAGAGTAGGCCTGTCCAGCAGCAACCTTCAGCTTCTGTTTATCCTGATTCTGCATCATATAAAATAACAGGAACAAAGATAAAGTATACAATCAAGGAAGGTGAAACTTTAACAAGAGTTTCTTTACGTTTCTATGGTACAAAAGCGATGTGGCCATATATAGTGAAGCATAATCCGGATGTGATTAAAAATCCGAATAACGTGCCTTATGGTACTACAATCAAAATACCGGAACTTACAAAAGAATAATTATAACTATCTACTCCCCCGGCTATACATTACTTGTACTGGTCGGGGGAAGTGTTATGGATGTACAAAAGCGTATGAAAGTACCTTAATCTAAAGATTTCGCATTGTTTTTTAATAAAAATTAGTTGCAATCGTTAATTATATGGCGTACTTTTGGAAGCAAAATAAAAAGCCTTATACACAGGCAAGGCTTACATCAAATTAATGGGAATTAAATAATAAAATATTAAGTATTTATGGCTGAATCAATTGATATCCGCGAGCTAAATGAGCGGATTGAAAGACAAAGTGCTTTCGTTACCAATCTTACGACAGGTATGGACCAAATCATTGTTGGTCAGAAACATTTGGTTGAATCACTGCTTATCGGATTACTCTCCGATGGTCATGTCCTTTTGGAAGGTGTGCCTGGTTTGGCAAAAACTTTGGCTATTAAAACTCTTGCTTCTTTGATTGACGCTAAATATAGCCGTATCCAGTTTACCCCCGACTTATTGCCTGCTGACGTTATCGGTACAATGGTTTACAGTCAGAAAGATGAATCGTTTAAAGTACAAAAAGGACCGATTTTCGCAAACTTTGTATTAGCCGATGAAATAAATCGTGCTCCTGCCAAGGTTCAGAGTGCTTTGCTGGAAGCTATGCAAGAACGTCAGGTTACTATTGGTAAAGAGACTTTCTTATTACCGGAGCCTTTTCTTGTATTGGCAACTCAAAATCCTATCGAACAAGAAGGTACTTATCCGCTTCCTGAAGCACAGGTTGACCGTTTTATGCTGAAAGTTGTTATCGATTATCCAAAACTAGAGGAAGAAAAGTTGATTATTCGCCAGAATATAAATGGAGAAAAGTTCAATATAAAGCCAATTCTGAAGGCAGAGGAAATTATCGAAGCACGAAAAGTAGTTCGTCAGGTGTATTTGGACGAAAAGATTGAACGCTATATCGTAGATATTGTATTTGCAACTCGTTTCCCGGAAAAATATGACCTGAAAGAATTGAAAGATATGATCGGATTTGGTGGTTCGCCTCGTGCATCTATCAATCTTGCTTTAGCTGCCCGTACGTATGCTTTCATTAAACGCCGCGGTTATGTGATTCCAGAGGATGTACGTGCTGTTGCGCATGACGTGCTCCGTCACCGTATTGGACTGACATACGAAGCCGAAGCAAACAGTATGACTTCGGACGAAATCATCAGTAAGATTTTGAATAAGGTTGAAGTACCTTAATTGGTAGTTAACTACTTACCACTTAACTACTTTATAAATGGAAACAAGTGAAATACTAAAAAAGGTTCGCCAAATTGAAATCAAGACACGAGGATTGTCTAACAATATTTTTGCAGGCCAATATCATTCGGCTTTCAAAGGTAGAGGAATGTCCTTTTCGGAGGTTCGTGAGTATCAATTTGGGGATGACATACGTGACATAGACTGGAACGTGACGGCGCGCTTCAACAAACCTTATGTGAAAGTGTTTGAAGAGGAACGCGAACTGACAGTTATGTTGATGGTCGATGTTTCCGGAAGTTTAGAATTTGGTACGGTCAAGCAATTAAAGAAAGACATGATAACGGAAATTGCCGCTACTCTTGCTTTCTCTGCTATCCAAAACAATGATAAAATCGGTGTGATATTCTTTTCAGACCGGATAGAAAAGTTTATTCCTCCCAAGAAGGGACGTAAGCATATTCTATATATTATTCGTGAATTGATTGATTTTCAGCCGGAAAGTCATCGCACTAATATACGTCTTGCATTGGAATATCTGACTAATGTTATGAAAAGACGCTGTACTGCGTTTGTTTTATCCGACTTTATCGATCAGGAAAGTTTCAAAAATGCTTTGACTATTGCTAACCGGAAACATGATGTAGTAGCATTACAGGTTTATGATAGGAGAGTCAGTGATCTTCCTCCGGTGGGATTGATGCGGATAAAAGATGCAGAAACAGGACATGAGCAATGGATTGATACTTCTTCCAAAGCTGTACGTCGGGCACATCGCGACTGGTGGATACAAAAACAGACAGAATTGAATGATACATTTACTAAAAGTAACGTAGACTCTGTATCTGTAAGAACTGACCAGGATTACGTAAAGGCATTGTTGAATTTATTTGCCAAACGAAACTAATGAAATCAAAGATGAATAAAAATATTATTCTGATAGCATTGTTATGTTTACTGTCTATTGATAGAGTAGGAGCACAATCTGTAACAGTGGAGGCAAAGATAGATTCTTTGCAGATACTGATTGGTGAACAAGCGAAAATACAATTACAAGTAGCTATGGATGCCAAGCAACGGGCTGTTTTTCCCGCTTATACCGATACACTGGTACGAGGGGTAGAAATTATAGAAACTGCCAAGCCGGATACTCAGTTCTTGAACGATCGTCAGCGTATGATGATTACTCAAGAGTATACTGTTACTTCTTTTGACTCGGCTTTGTATTATCTACCACCAATGCCTGTTACAGTAGATGGCAAAGAGTATAGATCAAGAGCTTTGGCATTGAAAGTATATTCAATACCGGTTGACACATTACATCCAGACCAATTTTTTGGACAGAAAACCGTGATGAAAGCTCCTTTCGCATGGGAAGACTGGTATGGGTTAATTGGCTGTTCATTCTTGGCTTTGCCTTTACTTGGTCTATTGATTTATCTCATAGTTCGTATCCGGGATAACAAACCTATTATCCGCAAAATAAAGGTAGAACCTAAATTGCCGCCCCATCAGGCTGCAATGAAAGAGATAGAGCGTATCAAGAATGAGAAAGTATGGCAGAAAGGACAACCGAAGGAATATTACACAGAATTGACTGATACACTTCGCACCTATATAAAAGATCGTTTTGGTTTCAATGCGCTTGAAATGACTTCATCTGAGATTATTGACAAGCTATTAGAAATGAAGGATAAAGAAGCTATTTCTGATTTGAAGGAGCTTTTCCAGACAGCCGATCTAGTGAAGTTCGCGAAGCACGATCCGCAAATGAACGAGAATGATGCCAATCTGATCAATGCTATTGACTTTATTAATGAAACGAAGCAACCTGAAGAAGAAAATCAAAAACCGCAACCAACGGAAATTACAATTATAGAGAAGCGTTCTTTGCGGACAAAAGTATTGTTAATTTGCGGAATCGCAATTTTGTCAACCGCATTGATAGGTACCTTTATATATATAGGTATGCAGCTATATAATCTTTTTGCTTAAAAGTATATATAGCTTGAATACTAAATAGTAAACTGTTAAATCATAAATGAAATGATTTTTGCCAATATTGAATATCTGTTTTTGCTATTATTACTTATACCTTATATTGTATGGTATATTCTGAGGCAAAAGAAAAGTGAAGCAACTCTTCAAATTTCGGATGCTCGTGTATATGCACATACACCTAAAAGCTATAAGAACTATTTGTTGCATGTTCCATTCTTATTGCGTGTTATTGCCTTAGTGCTGGTTATTCTAGTGCTTGCACGTCCGCAAACGACTAATAAATGGCAGAATAGCGAAATAGAAGGGATTGATATAATGCTCGCTATTGACGTATCTACTAGTATGTTAGCCGAGGATTTAAAGCCGAATCGGTTGGAAGCTGCAAAGGATGTAGCTGCTGAATTTATTAACGGCCGCCCTAACGATAATATCGGTATAACTTTATTTGCAGGTGAAACTTTCACTCAATGTCCGCTTACTGTCGACCATGCTGTTTTATTGGATATGATTCATAATATCAAATGTGGCCTTATCGAAGATGGTACAGCAGTAGGTATGGGAATAGCAAATGCAGTAACCCGACTGAAAGATAGTAAGGCAAAGTCTAAGGTGATTATTTTATTGACAGACGGTACTAATAACAAAGGGGATATTTCTCCATTGACGGCTGCTGAGATAGCCAAAAGTTTTGGTATTCGCGTGTATACTATTGGGGTGGGGACGAATGGTATGGCACCTTATCCCTATCCAGTTGGAAATACGGTGCAATATGTAAATATGCCGGTGGAAATTGATGAGAAAACGTTGACACAGATTGCAGGTACAACCGATGGTAACTATTTTAGGGCTACGAGTAACTCGAAACTAAAAGAAGTATATGAGGAAATTGATAAACTGGAAAAAACTAAACTGAATGTAAAGGAGTATAGTAAGAGGGACGAAGAATATCAGTGGTTTGCATTGGCGGCTTTCCTTTGTGTGTTATTAGAAGTGTTATTGCGTAACTCAATACTCAAAAAGATTCCATAAGGATGTTTGTCAATCGTTATTTGTCAATCGTAAAATAAGAAGAAAATGTTCCGATTTGAAGAACCTACATATTTATATTTATTGTTGCTATTACCTTTTTTAGCAGTTTTCTACTTGTATTCCAATTACAGGAGAAGAAAAAATATTCGACGTTTTGGTGATCCGGTTTTACTGGCCCAGTTGATGCCTGATGTATCCAAATATCGTCCGGATATAAAATTTTGGATAATATTTGTTGTTATCGGCTTGTTCTCTGTATTATTAGCACGTCCTCAGTTTGGCTCCAAACAGGAAACAGTGAAGCGTAAAGGGGTAGAAGTTATTATTGCTTTGGATATTTCAAATTCGATGTTGGCACAGGACGTACAGCCAAGTCGTCTGGAAAAAGCTAAAAGATTAATTTCCAGGTTAGTTGATGAACTGGATAATGATAAAATCGGTATGATTGTATTTGCAGGAGATGCATTTACACAGTTACCGATTACCAGCGACTATATTTCTGCCAAGATGTTTTTGGAGTCGATTAGTCCTTCATTGATTTCTAAACAAGGTACGGCTATTGGAGAAGCTATTAATTTGGCTGTACGGAGTTTTACACCTCAAGAAGGAGTGGGACGTGCCATTGTTGTAATTACAGATGGTGAAAACCATGAAGGCGGAGCTGTAGAAGCTGCTAAAGTTGCAGCTGAAAAAGGTATTCAAGTAAGTGTATTAGGGGTGGGTATGCCTGATGGTGCACCTATTCCCATAGAAGGTACAAATGATTATCGTCGTGACCGTGAAGGGAATGTTATTGTCACACGCTTAAACGAAGCTATGTGTCAGGAAATTGCCAAAGAAGGAAAAGGTATTTATGTACGAGTAGATAATACTAACTCTGCTCAGAAAGCTATTAATCAGGAAGTGAATAAAATGGCGAAATCAGATGTTGAGTCGAAAGTGTATACAGAGTTTAACGAACAGTTTCAAGCTATTGCATGGATTATTTTAATATTATTGTTAGCAGAATTGTTAATTCTAGATCGTAAAAATCCTTTGTTCAAAAACGTTCACCTATTTTCTAATAAGAAATAGCTATGCATATGTTAAGAAGTAAATATATTCTATTCACTATTTTTCTACTATCGGTAGCCAGTGTCTCGGCACAGAAAGCAGAGCGTGACTACATCCGTAAAGGAAACCGTTTGTTTAATGACAGCGTATTTGTAGATGCGGAGGTGAATTATCGGAAAGCTTTAGAAGTAAACCCTAAGTCGACAGTATCCATGTATAATCTGGGGAATACTCTCTCACAGCAACAAAAGTTTCAGGATGCTATGGAACAATATGTAGCTGCCGGCAAAATCGAAAAAGACAAAATGAAACTGGCTCATATTTATCATAATATGGGGGTTCTTTTTCAAGCTGGTAAAGATTATGCAAAAGCAGTAGAAGCGTATAAAATGTCGTTACGCAATAATCCAGCTGACGATGAAACTCGATATAATTTGGCACTTGCCCAAAAAATGCTGAAAGATCAACAGCAGAATCAGGACCAAAATCAAGATCAAAACAAAGACCAGCAACAGAAGCAAGATCAACAACAAGATAAGAATAAAGACAAACAGAATGATCAAAAACAGGATGAAAAGAAAGATCAGCAACAACCTCCAAAATCTGAAAAGAAAGACAATCAAATGTCGAAGGAGAATGCAGAACAATTACTTAATTCTGTGATGCAGGATGAAAAGGATGTGCAGGATAAAGTGAAGAAACAACAGAAAGTGTTGCAAGGTGGGCGTTTGGAAAAAGACTGGTAATATTAAGTTGACGATATAAATTTCATAAGCAATGAGAAAACTAATTATTATATTAATGACATTGATGGCATATAGCACCCAAACTTTCGCTGATAAAGTGTCGTTTGTTGCTTCTGCTCCGGACGTGGTGGTGGTAGGCGATCAATTTAGGCTATCGTATACGGTTACAACACAGAAAGTAAAAGATTTTCGTGCTCCTTCTATCAAAGGATTTGATGTTTTAATGGGGCCAAGCCGATCAGAACAAAGTAGTACTCAGATTGTGAATGGTAGTGTATCATCTACTAGTAGTATTACTTTCACTTATATATTGATGGCCAATACTGCCGGTGAGTTTACTGTTCCTGGTGCTTCAATAGCAGCTGACGGTAATCAAATGATATCTAACTCAGTGAAAATAAAAGTATTGCCACAAGATCAAAATCATAATAGTAGCAGGAGGAATAATGATAATAGTTCTTCCATACAGCCTTCATCGAATGCAAGTGTATCTAACCAAGATTTGTTTATTACAGCAACTGCAAGTAAGACAAATGTTTATGAGCAGGAAGCGTTCGTATTGACATATAAAATATATACCAGAGAATCTAACTTACAGCTTAATAATGCCAAGTTACCTGACTTCAAGGGTTTTCATTCACAGGAAATCGAAATGACTACAAATGCTCGATGGACACCTGAGCATTATAAAGGTCGTAACTACTATACAACTGTTTATCGCCAATTCGTGCTCTTTCCACAACAGTCGGGCAAACTATTTATAGAGCCTGCACAGTTCCAAATGACGGTAAATAAACCAGTACAGTCAGCCGATCCTTTTGATGCTTTTTTTAACGGAGGAAACAATGTTATAGAGATTAAGAAGCCTATCACAACTCCTAAAATAGCCATCAATGTTAATCCACTTCCGGCTGGTAAACCGACAAACTTCTTAGGTGGAGTAGGAGAGTTCAACATTTCTTCTTCTATCAACAGTAAGGAGTTAAAAACGAATGATGCAATAACTATTAAATTAGTGATTTCCGGAACGGGTAATCTGAAACTTATTTCCAATCCGGAAATCAAATTTCCAGATGATTTTGAAGTGTACGATCCTAAAGTTGATAATCAGGTGAGATTAACAAAAGAAGGGCTTACTGGGAATAAAGTTATTGAATATTTAGCAATCCCTAGACATGCCGGAACATATAAAATTCCGGGTGTATCTTTTAGTTATTTCGATATCCGTTCCAAATCTTATAAAACTCTGAATACAGAAGATTATGTAATAAACGTAGAGAAAGGTGCAGGAAATGCAGATCAAGTTATTGCTAACTTCACCAATAAGGAGGATTTGAAAGTCTTGGGTGAAGATATTCGCTATATTAAACAAAACGAAGTGACTTTTCAACCTAAAGGAAGCTTCTTCTATGGTTCAATGTCGTACTGGCTATTCTATATTATTCCGGCTCTTGCCTTTATTCTTTTCTTTATAATTTATCGCAAACAAGCAGCAGAGAATGCCAATGTAGCGAAGATGAGAACGAAGAAGGCTAATAAAGTAGCAATAAAACGTATGAAGCTGGCTGGTAAACTGCTTTCTGAAAATAAGAAAGATGCTTTCTATGATGAAGTTTTGAAAGCATTGTGGGGCTATATCAGTGATAAACTGAATATTCCGGTATCCCGTTTGTCTAAAGATAATATTGAGGAAAAATTGAGAAATCATGGAGTGAGTGAAGAGCTAATTAAGGAATTCCTGAATGCATTGAATGACTGTGAATTTGCCCGTTTTGCTCCGGGAGATGAAAATCAGGCAATGGATAAAGTTTATTCATCTTCAATAGAAGTGATAAGCAAAATGGAGAATTCAATAAAACATTAACCTAGAAGAGATTGTGTCATGAAAAAAATATTATTTTTTATATTCTTATCAATGTCGGTAACTTGCTTCGCGCAAGATTCACTGAGCATTGAACCCAGACAAATAAACGAAGCTGATTCTATCCATGTCGATACACATACACTTCTTGATAACAAATTGGAAGATGTGACAAAAACTAAAGGAGATTCCGCATATATAAAAGAAGATTATGCGGCTGCCATTCAAATATACGAAGCATTACTAAAGAATGGAGAAGCATCTGAAGTTTATTATAACCTCGGAAATAGTTATTATAAAATAGGTGAAATAGCAAAGGCGGTTCTTAATTACGAACGTGCCTTGCTTTTGCAACCGGGAAATAGCGACATCCGTGCTAATCTCGAAGTAGCACGTGCCAAAACAATAGATAAAGTAGAACCTACTCCTGAAGTCTTTTTTATCTCATGGACTAAGTCTTTGATTAATTGTATGAGTGTAGATGCATGGGCCACATGGGGAATTGTTTCTTTCATTCTACTGATAGTATCTCTCTACTTCTTTATATTTTCAAAACAGATTATGTGGAAAAAGATAGGCTTCATTTCAGGGATTATCTTTTTAATAATCACAGTATGCTCTAATCTTTTTGCTTCACAACAAAAAGAAAATTTGGTAAACCGTAACGAAGCGATAGTTATGAATCCGAGTGTCACAGTGCGAAGTACTCCAAGTGAAAGTGGTACTAGTTTATTTATTCTTCATGAAGGAAGAAAGGTAAACGTCAAAGACAATTCTATGAAAGAATGGAAAGAAATTCACTTAGAAGATGGAAAAGTAGGATGGGTCCCAGCTTCTGCTATTGAAGTGATATAAAAGGTATTAATAGATTTTATCAATTTTGAAAAAAAAGATAAGCAAATAATTTGTTTTATCTTTTTTTTTGCTTAAGTTTATAGCGTGATAAAAAATCACATAGTACTAACCATTAAATTTATGAGACATGAGAACAATAACATTTAATGAACTTCGTAAGATTAAAGATTCATTGCCCAGCGGTAGCATGCATCGAATAGCAGACGAACTTGGTTTACACGTAGATACTGTGCGAAACTTTTTCGGAGGCCATAATTTCAAGGAGGGAAAAAGTGTCGGAATACATCTTGAGCCCGGTCCAGATGGTGGGCTTGTTATGTTAGACGATACAACAGTTCTCGATCGGGCTTTAAAGATTCTAGATGAATTGAATATGAGTATGCAAAAAGAACAGGCTACCGAATCTGTGCAAGTTTAAAATATAGCAAACAGAAATCCCAATTGCGTTAAACAATTGGGATTTCTTATTTGTTCACCTTCAAAATGTATCAATTATGGAAGACAAATTAGTAACTCTAGCAATTCTGACATATACCAAAGCTCAGATTCTAAAAAATGTACTTGAAAATGAAGGTATTGAGACATACATTCATAATGTGAACCAAATACAGCCTGTTGTATCCTCTGGAGTACGCTTACGAATTAAGGAAAGCGATCTACCGCATGCACTGAAAATCACAGAAAGCTCTGCTTGGCTATCGGAAAGTATAGTAGGAGAGAAGGAAACAAAAAAAGGAGAAAAATCAAATAAGATTTTAATTCCGGTCGATTTCTCTAGTTATTCGATGAAAGCATGTGAATTTGCCTTCAACCTAGCTAAAACAGAGAACGCAGAGATTATTTTGTTGCATGTATATTTTACACCTATATATGCATCGTCATTGCCATACGGAGATGTATTCAACTATCAAATTGGAGATGAAGAATCTGTAAAAACAATTATTCACAAAGTTCATTCTGATCTCAAAGCTTTATCTGATAAAATAAAAGATAAAGTTGAATCGGGGGAATTTCCAGATGTCAAATATAGCTGTATTTTACGTGAAGGCATTCCAGAAGAAGAAATATTGAGATACGCTAAAGAGCAACGTCCTAAACTCATCATTATGGGGACACGAGGAAAAAATCAAAAAGATATAGATCTGATTGGCAGTGTAACTGCTGAGGTTATTGACCGAAATCGTACAGCCGTATTAGCTATTCCGGAGAATACACCATTCAAACAATTCAGTGAGGTAAAACAGATCGCTTTTATAACTAATTTCGATCAAAGAGATTTAATAGCTTTTGATGCATTTTTCAATAGTTGGAAGTCATTTCATTTTTCAGTATCTTTGATACATCTTGCTGAATCAAAAGATACGTGGAATGAAATAAAACTTGTTGGCATAAAAGAATATTTTCACAAGCAATACCCAGGGCTTGAAATCCATTATGATGTCGTAATGAGTGATAATCTACTAAAAGGACTTGAACAATATATCAAAGATAATCAAATAGATATAATCGCATTGACTTCATACAAAAGAAATATATTCGCTCGATTATTCAATCCAAGTATTGCTCGTAAGATGATTTTTCATTCAGATACGCCGTTACTTGTTATGAACGGATGATCAAAAGAAATAGAATTTTAGTGTTTTAAACAGTGGAATAATCAACATTATGTTTAATAGCAAAAGGGAGCAATAAATAAACTTTGCTCCCTTTTGCTGTTTTTTAATGAACTCATATTTTTAAAAAGCATAAAAAAAGAAGGCAACTTTTGTGTAACCTTCTTTTTCTTCATCAAAGAAATATATTATTTCATCATCTTATCAATTTCTTCGAATTCCGGACCCATATTCAAATTATAGTATACACGGTAAAGACCTTGCAACCATAAATCTTTCTGGTCAGGTTTTAAAGCTCTAGCTTTTTCATAGAAGGGCTTTGCTTCTTCATAGAATTTCTTCACTGCCGCTTGAGCTTCAGCATACTTAGGATCATTGATATCTGTTGTTGCTTTATCTGCATAATCTTGTGCTTTCATCAGATACACTAAACCTACATTAGAATAAGCTTCTGCATATTCCGGATCAGCAGCAATAGCTTTTTTGTAGTATTCGATTGCATTATCATACTCTTTCATATTATGATAAAGATATGCCTTCACATATAAATATAACTTATTATTAGGATCATTAGTTAACATCTTATCAGCAAATTCCATTGCTTTAGAAGCTTGATTAGAAGTATTATAATAATCAACTAGATTTGCAAAGAAATAATCATTTCCTGGAAACTTAAGAATACCTTCTTCCAAAGATTTAATCCATGCAGCAGTATCACCTTTAGCTTTATAAGCATCTGCCATTAACTGCATAGCAAACTTACCTCCATCTTTATCAGACAATGCTGAAGGAGCGTACTTGATAATAGCATCTTTATCGCCTACTCTATCAGCCGCTAATGTTGCATAATATGCAATTTGAGGAAGAAGTGTATCATTTTTAGCTAACTCTTTATCAGCCAACATCGGATAAGAAGCTGATTCTACATAAGTAGCGAAAAATTTTAATGCTTCCTTATTCTTATCCAAATTGAAATATTGGATACCACCATTAATCAAATTAGGGCGTTCAGCCAACATACTAGAAGCATTTGCTTTACGATATTTGTTTTTAATCTTACCTTTTTCATTAGGTACCTGAGCCAAATCGTCGCATTTATTATAGTACTCATACATCTTCAAAATACTGTTGTATACTTTTAATGTATCGTATGGTTTTTTCAGAAAAGCATTTTTCATTTGCTCTTCGTTGATACGCTTCTGAATAAATCCAGCAACGTCCCATGTGTCAGCAAGATCCTTAGTTTCAGGATTCTTCATAGCCTCTTCAATCAGCTGTTCAGCTTGCTTAAAATTAGGTTTCACATCATTGGCAATGCTTTTTGCTTCTTTTACATTCTTCATCTGAGCAAATGAGAAGCTAACAGCCATCAATAAAACCATCGAAAATAATACTCTTTTCATGATTGTTGTTTGATTAATTATTAATATTATGTCTATTCTTCAATATCGTTATTACTTTCATTTACGTCCGTGACGTCTTCAGCATTCGGTGTATCTGCATTAGGATCACTTATAATTGTTCCTTCTTTTTCCTCAGCAGGAATTTCATCTTCAAGACTTTCTGTCATTACTTTACATACCGAGCCTATTTGGTCGTTACGTTTCTCAAGATTAATCAGACGGACACCTTGAGTTGCACGTCCCATAATACGGACATCTGCTACTTTCAGACGGATTGTGATACCAGATTTATTGATAATCATCAAGTCATTTTCATCAGTTACAGATTTGATTGTTACCAGTTTACCAGTCTTTTCGGTAATATTCATAGTTTTTACACCTTTACCTCCACGATTGGTTTTACGATAATCTTCTATTTCAGAACGTTTACCATATCCCTGTTCAGAAACAACCATTACAGATTCTGTTTCCAAATCTTTGATACAAATCATTCCAACTACTTCATCCTGTCCATCATTATCCAATGTTATGCCACGTACACCTGTTGCAGTACGTCCCATTACACGCACAGCAGCTTCATGGAAGCGAATAGCACGTCCGTTACGATTAGCAATAATGATCTCATTGTTACCGTTTGTCATACGAACTTCGATTACGCTGTCATCTTCACGAATAGTAATAGCATTTACACCATTCTGACGAGGACGAGAATATTGCTCAAGTAACGTCTTTTTGATTACACCTTTCTTGGTACAGAACAATACATAATGATTATTGATAAATTCTGAATCATCTAAGTTCTTCACACGCAAGTATGCAGTTACATTATCATCTGAATCGATATTTAGCAAATTCTGAATAGCGCGTCCTTTGGAATTCTTTGTACCTTCAGGTATCTCGTATACTTTCAGCCAGTAACACTTACCTTTTTGTGTAAAGAACATCATAGTGTTATGCATTGTAGCCGGATAAATGTGCTCAACAAAGTCTTCATCACGAGTTTCTGTCCCCTTTGAACCTACTCCACCACGATTTTGTGCACGGAATTCGGTTAATGGGGTACGTTTGATATAACCCATATGAGAAATTGTAATAATCATCTGATCATCAGCATAGAAGTCTTCCGGGTTAAATTCTTCTGAAGAATAAACTATCTCAGAACGACGTTCATCACCATACTTGGCTTTAACCTCTAACAATTCATCTTTCATTACCTTGCGGCATACTTCATCATCAGCCAAAATACTTTCCAAATAAGCGATTTGCTTCATTATTTCTTCGTACTCTGCATGAAGTTGATCTTGCATAAGACCTGTCAACTGACGCAAACGCATTTCTACAATTGCACGGGACTGAATTTCTGTCAGGTTGAATCGTTCTATTAAGCCAGCAATGGCATCATTAGGAGTTTTAGCAGCACGAATAATACGGATTACTTCATCAATATTATCAGAAGCAATAATTAAGCCTTCAAGAATATGTGCACGTTCTCTCGCCTTGCGAAGATCGAATTCAGTACGACGAATAACAACCTCATGACGATGCTCTATGAAATATTTAATTAGGTCTCTTAAATTTAATGTTTTAGGACGCCCATGAACCAATGCAACATTGTTTACACCAAAAGATGTCTGTAAAGCAGTCATTTTATAGAGCTTATTCAGCACTACGCTAGCATTTGCATCACGTTTCACATCGATAACAATACGCATACCTTCACGGTCAGACTCATCGTTGGCATTCGAAATTCCTTCTATTCTTTTATCATTAACAAGATCAGCTATATACTTAATCAATTCTGCCTTGTTTACATTATAAGGAATCTCAGTGATTACGATTTTGTCATGTGTCTGTCCTGTTTCAATTTCAGCTTTAGCACGCATGATCACACGTCCACGACCTGTCAGATATGCTTCACGTACCCCACTTACACCATATATATACCCACCTGTAGGGAAATCCGGCGCTTTAACAAAGTTCATCAACTCTTCTACAGTAATCTCCGGATTATCGATATATGCGTCACATGCCTCAATTACTTCCACAAGGTTGTGCGGGGGCATATTAGTAGCCATTCCTACTGCAATACCAGATGCTCCATTCACAAGAAGATTTGGGATACGCGTCGGCATTACTTTGGGTTCTACCAACGTATTATCAAAGTTAGGCTCAAAATCAACGGTTTCCTTGTACAGGTCATCCATCATTGCTTCACCCAACTTATTAAGACGTGCTTCTGTATAACGCATAGCAGCAGGGCTATCACCATCCACAGAACCAAAGTTACCTTGTCCATCTACCAAGGGATAACGCATTGCCCATTCCTGAGCCATACGCACCATTGCAAAATAAACAGAAGAATCTCCATGAGGGTGATACTTACCCAGTACCTCACCCACGATTCTGGCTGATTTTTTATAAGGTTTATCTGAAGTATTACCCAGTTCCATCATTCCGTATAGAATTCTACGGTGAACGGGCTTAAATCCATCTCTAACATCCGGAAGGGCACGTGAAACAATGACCGACATGGAGTAGTCAATGTACGATGACTTCATTTCTTTCCTCCTCGATGTTAATCTTTATAATTCTGTCTTGTTCAAGCATTTAAAATGATTATTAATTATACATTCTACGGTTTGTGAAAAACCACGCTAAAGTACTACTTTTCCCCGATATACGAAAGTTTTTAGGAAGAAAGTTTTATTCTTCTCATAGACATCCTAAAGCTTTCCTTGTAGGATCTTTAGCTAAACTTTAAAATACGAAAACAAAATGAGAAAAACAATAAATATTAGAAATAAAACAAGGCTAATAACAGTAATAAATAGTCTGATATTTGTTATACCTTATATATATAATACAAATACACTGTTTTTATGGCACGCCATTTGTAGATATAAGAAATAAAGCAAATATTGCAATACAAACCTGATTTAATGCGTATATTTGCCAGTAAATAACCCTTAGAAGAAAAGGAAGAAGTATGAATAATCAATTCTCACAAAGAGTTTCCGACATTATCGTCTATAGTAAAGAAGAAGCTAATCGATTGAGAAGTAGGTATATAGGCCCTGAACACCTGCTTCTGGGAATGCTCCGCGACGGTGAAGGAAAAGCTATCGAGATATTGTCTAAACTCAACACCAATTTAGCTGCGATAAAGCAGCAGATTGAAGCTCAGTTGAAGGCAGAAGCTGATGATATGCTATTGCCCGATACAGAGGTGCCGTTGTCTAATGATGCGGCGAAAATATTAAAAATGTGTATATTAGAAGCACGTGGAATGAAAAGTAACATTGCTGACACAGAACATGTTTTGTTGGCAATCTTAAGAGAGAAAAACAATATGGCAGCTTCCGTACTTGAATCAAATAATGTAAATTACGTGAAAGTATTGGAACAAGCTACATTGCAACCGGATATTAATTCCGGTATGGGTTTTACTGAAGACGATGATGACGAAGAAGAAATGTCTTCATCACGCTCCGGTGGCAGAGGTAATGCCGAAGAACATCAGCAACAAGCGCAAACCGCTTCAAAAAAGCCGTCTAACGATACGCCGGTATTGGATAATTTCGGCACTGATATGACAAAAGCGGCAGAAGAAGGCCGGTTGGATCCTGTTGTTGGCAGAGAAAGAGAAATAGAACGCCTGGCGCAGATTTTAAGCCGTCGTAAAAAGAATAATCCAATTCTGATCGGAGAACCCGGCGTAGGTAAATCAGCTATTGTTGAAGGTCTTGCTCTAAGAATCATTCAGAAGAAAGTTTCACGGATTCTCTTTGATAAACGAGTGGTAGCTCTTGATATGACTGCTGTCGTCGCGGGGACCAAATACCGCGGACAGTTTGAAGAACGTATTCGTTCTATTCTCAATGAATTACAGAGAAACCCTAATGTGATTTTATTCATTGATGAGATTCATACCATTGTAGGTGCAGGTTCTGCCGCAGGCTCTATGGATGCGGCGAATATGCTAAAACCAGCATTGGCAAGAGGAGAAATACAGTGCATTGGTGCTACAACCCTTGATGAATATCGTAAAAATATTGAGAAGGATGGTGCTTTGGAACGTCGTTTTCAAAAAGTAATGGTAGAGCCTACCACTGCTGGAGAAACTCTTCAAATATTACGCAATATTAAAGACAAGTACGAGGATCATCACAATGTGTACTACACAGACGAGGCATTAGAAGCTTGTGTCAAGTTGACAGATCGTTACATTACAGACCGTAATTTCCCCGACAAGGCTATTGATGCTTTGGACGAAGCAGGCTCACGTGTACATCTTACGAATATCAATGTTCCAAAAGAAATAGAAGAACAAGAGAAGTTAATAGAAGAAGCCAAGAGCAAGAAAAATGAAGCTGTAAAATCACAGAATTTCGAACTCGCCGCCAGTTTCCGCGATAAAGAAAAAGAGCTCTCCTCCCAACTGGATGAGATGAAAAAAGAATGGGAAGCCAACTTGAAAGAAAATAGGCAAACTGTCGATGCAGAAGAAATAGCCAATGTTATATCAATGATGTCAGGCATTCCTGTGCAGCGTATGGCGCAGGCAGAAGGAATCAAACTTGCTGGTATGAAAGAAGACTTGCAGTCTAAGGTTATAGCACAAGATACCGCTATCGAAAAGTTGGTAAAAGCAATTCTCCGAAGTCGTGTGGGGCTTAAAGATCCGAACAAGCCGATTGGTACGTTTATGTTCTTAGGCCCGACAGGAGTTGGTAAGACTCATTTGGCCAAAGAATTAGCTAAATATATGTTTGGTTCTTCTGATGCGTTGATTCGTATAGATATGAGTGAGTATATGGAGAAGTTTACCGTATCACGTCTGGTTGGAGCACCTCCGGGATATGTAGGATATGAAGAAGGCGGACAATTAACAGAAAAAGTGCGTCGTAAACCATATTCTATCGTCCTGCTTGATGAAATAGAGAAAGCACATCCCGATGTGTTTAATCTCCTTCTTCAAGTAATGGATGAAGGTCGCCTAACTGACAGTTATGGCAGAATGGTAGATTTTAAAAATACGGTTATTATCATGACTTCCAATATTGGAACTCGTCAGTTGAAAGATTTTGGTCGCGGGGTCGGATTTGCAACACAAAGCCGTCTGGATGACAAAGAATTTTCGCGAAGTGTCATACAGAAAGCTTTGAATAAATCATTCGCGCCCGAATTTATCAACCGTGTAGATGAAATCATAACATTTGACCAACTTTCCTTGGAAGCTATTACGAAGATTATTGATATTGAGCTGAAAGGATTGTATGATAGAATCGAAGCTATTGGTTATAAACTTGTTGTTGAAGATAAGGCGAAAGAATTTATTGCTGGAAAAGGGTATGACGTACAATATGGTGCCCGTCCTTTAAAGCGAGCAATTCAGACATATTTGGAAGATGGATTATCTGAACTTATCATATCTTCTTCTTTAAAAGAAAAAGATATAATTCAAGTCTCTCTTAATGAAGAAAAAGGAGGTTTGGAGATGAAAGTCGTTACTCCTCAATAAAGGATTTATTTTCAATAAGGGCACATAAGATATGCCATAATGTCAGACCTTAGGGTCTGGCATTTTTTTTGTGTTTATCTGAACAAATATATCAACTAAAATCAATCAAATAGATAAATTAAAAAATATACGTATTATGCAAAAAGGTAATATTGGGGTTACAACAGAAAACATTTTCCCTATCATCAAAAAGTTTTTGTACAGTGACCATGAAATTTTTCTTCGTGAATTAGTATCCAATGCAGTAGATGCCACTCAGAAGCTAAATACACTCGCTTCTATTGGTGAATTTAAAGGTGAACTAGGCGATTTGACTATTCATGTTGAATTAGGTAAAGACACCATTACTATCTCCGATCACGGTATTGGTCTGACTGCAGAAGAAATCGAAAAATACATCAATCAAATCGCATTCTCAGGAGCTAATGACTTCCTGGAAAAATACAAGAATGATGCAAATGCTATTATCGGTCATTTCGGACTTGGGTTCTATTCAGCATTTATGGTCGCCAAGAAAGTTGAAATCATCACCAAATCGTATAGAGATGGTGCACAAGCTGTAAAATGGACTTGTGATGGTAGCCCAGAATTTACTATTGAAGAAGTAGATAAAGCAGGTCGTGGTTCAGATATCATCTTATACATTGATGATGACTGCAAAGAGTTTCTTGAAGAATCCCGTATATCTGAGCTTTTGAAAAAATATTGCAGTTTCCTTCCTGTTCCTATTGCCTTTGGAAAGAAAAAAGAATGGAAAGATGGCAAACAAGTAGAAACAGCCGAAGATAATATCATTAATGATACTACTCCTTTGTGGACACGCAAACCAAGTGAACTTTCGGATGAGGACTACAAATCGTTTTATAGTAAGTTGTATCCGATGTCTGATGAACCACTTTTCTGGATTCATCTGAATGTGGATTATCCATTCCATTTAACGGGTATCCTCTATTTCCCTAAAGTAAAAAGTAATATTGAACTGAACAAGAATAAAATTCAATTATATTGCAACCAGGTGTATGTGACAGATTCAGTTGAAGGCATTGTACCGGACTTTTTAACTTTATTGCATGGGGTCATAGATTCTCCGGATATACCATTGAATGTTTCCCGTTCATATTTGCAAAGCGATTCGAATGTGAAGAAGATATCAACATATATCACGAAGAAAGTTTCCGACCGTTTGCAATCTATCTTTAAGAATGACCGCAAACAGTTTGAAGACAAGTGGAATGATTTGAAAATATTTATCAATTATGGTATGCTGACTCAAGAGGATTTTTACGAGAAAGCGCAGAAATTCGCCCTTTTCACCGATACGGATAGTAAACATTACACATTTGAAGAATACCAAACTTTGATTAAAGATAATCAGACAGACAAAGACGGAAATCTGATTTATTTATATGCTAATAATAAGGATGAACAATATAGTTATATAGAGGCAGCTACCAATAAAGGCTATGATGTTTTGTTGATGGATGGTCAATTAGATGTAGCTATGGTAAGCATGTTGGAACAAAAATTCGAGAAATCTCGTTTTACCCGTGTGGATAGTGATGTTGTTGACAATCTTATTGTAAAAGAAGATAGAAAAAGCGAAGTATTGGAAGCAGGCAAACAAGATGCTATTACAATCGCCTTTAAGAGTCAATTACCTAAAATGGATAAGGTTGAATTTAACGTTATGACACAAGCGTTAGGAGAAAACACAGCTCCAGTAATGATTACCCAAAGTGAATATATGCGCCGTATGAAAGAAATGGCAAATATTCAGGCTGGAATGAGTTTTTATGGAGAAATGCCTGATATGTTCAACTTAATATTGAATTCAGATCATAAGTTAATAAAAGAAGTGCTTAATGAAGAAGAAAGTGCTTGCCAGGCAGAAGTTGCCCCAATACAGTCGGAAATGGATGCTGTCAATAAACAACGTAATGAGTTGAAAGATAAACAAAAAGGCAAAAAGGACGAAGATATCCCAACCTCTGAAAAAGACGAATTGAATGATTTGGATAAGAAATGGGATGATCTGAAAAGTAAAAAAGAAGCTATTTTTGTTGGTTATGCCAGCAATAATAAAGTGATTCGTCAACTTATTGATTTGGCTTTGTTGCAAAACAATATGTTGAAAGGTGAAGCTTTGAATAACTTCGTAAAGCGTAGTATCGAGCTGATTTAATATCGCCCCTTTATCCATTATATAACTTCAGGAAAGAGCATTCGACGTTAAAACACGTCGTAATGCTCTTTTTCGATTTAAAACGGTTGATAAAATATCGATTAATTGAAAAGTATTGTATATATTTGAACGTTTAAAAAGACAAAAGTTCAACTGTTTGATTTGGGTTATGAGAAAAATTCTTCTTGTGTTTATTACTTTATGGCTAATCGTACCAGCTATCTATGCCCAAAAAGTAGGTCTTGTATTAAGTGGAGGCGGTGCTAAAGGATTGACACACATTGGTATTATTCGTGCTCTGGAAGAAAATAATATCCCTATCGATTATATTGCAGGTACCTCCATGGGGGCCATAATCGGTTCTCTGTATGCTATGGGATATTCTCCTGATGACATGGTAGAACTTTTAAAGTCAGAAGACTTTAAAAGATGGTATTCCGGAGAAGTAGAAGAGAAATATGTATATCACTTTAAAAAGAATCTTCCTACTCCTGAGTTCTTCAATATTCGTTTCTCCTTTAGAGATTCTCTAAAAAGTTTGAAACCTCAATTCCTGCCCACTAGCGTCGTAAATCCAATTCAAATGAATCTGGTTTTCGTTGATCTGTACGCACGTGCCACTGCAGCATGTAAAGGTGATTTCGACAAACTCTTTGTTCCTTTTCGCTGTATTGCCTCCGACGTATACAATAAGAAACAATTAATCATGAAAGAAGGCGATTTAGGAGATGCTGTCAGAGCATCAATGAGTTTTCCGTTCATGTTCAAGCCCATCGAGATTGATAACGTATTAGCCTATGATGGGGGAATTTATAATAATTTTCCGACAGATGTCATGAAGAACGATTTTCATCCGGATATTATTATCGGAAGTGTCGTTTCGGCTAATCCCACTAAACCTAAAGAAAATGATCTCATGAGCCAGATTGAAAATATGGTAATGCAGAAAACTGACTACTCTATTCCGGATTCAATGGGGATTTTGATGACATTTAAGTATGATAATGTTGGTCTTATGGATTTTCAACGTGTTGACGAATTACATGATATAGGTTATAATCGGACTCTCAGTATGATGGATTCGATAAAAAGCCGCATACATCGACGCGTAAATCTTGATAATATACGTCTAAGAAGAATGGTCTACCGAAGTAATTATCCTGAATTACGATTCAAGAATATCATTATTGACGGTGCCAACACACAACAGCAAGCATACATAAAAAAAGAATTTCATAAATCAGATAACAAAGAATTCAGCTACGAAGACTTGAAACAAGGGTATTTCCGTCTACTTTCGGATAATATGATTTCCGAAATTATTCCACACGCTATCTATAATCCGGAAGATGATACTTACGATTTGCATCTGAAAGTCAAATTGGAAAATAATTTTGCCGTAAGATTAGGAGGTAATATATCCACATCTAATTCCAATCAGATTTATCTGGGGCTCAGTTATCAGGATTTAAATTACTATGCCAAGGAATTTGTTTTTGACGGCCAACTTGGAAAGGTATACAATAATGCCCAGTTTATGGCTAAAATAGACTTTTCTACTGCTATACCTACTTCATATCGCTTCATCGCATCTATCAGTACTTTCGACTATTTCAAGAAGGATAAACTTTTCTCCAGAAATGACAAACCGGCATTTAACCAAAAGGATGAACGATTCCTAAAGCTACAAGTAGGCCTGCCATTTCTTTCAAGCAAACGGGCAGAGTTTGGAATAGGGATTGCAAGGATAGAAGATAAATATTTTCAGAAAAGTGTAATAGACTTTGGAAACGATAAGTTTGATAAAAGTCGCTACGATTTGTTTGGTGGTTCTATCAGTTTTAACGGAAGCACATTAAACTCACGACAATACCCGACACGTGGTTATAGAGAAGCCCTCATTGCCCAAATTTTCATTGGAAGAGAGCGATTCTATCCGGGAGAAGGTGCTACTGGAAATAATAATAAGGAGCACCACTCCTGGTTGCAATTATCCTATATGAAAGAGAAATACCACAATATGAGTGAACATTGGGTGTTAGGGTGGTATTTGAAAGCATTATATGCCTCTAAGAATTTTTCAGAGAACTATACTGCAACAATGATGCAGGCTGGTGAATTTTCTCCCACACAGCATAGTAAGCTCACTTATAATGAAGCATTTCGTGCCAACCAGTTTGTTGGTGCCGGTATCCGGCCTATCTATCGTTTAAACCAGATGTTTCATCTTCGAGGAGAATTTTATGGTTTTATGCCCATTTATCCGATTGAAAGAAATTCATTGAATAAGGCATATTATGGAAAAGCCTTCTCTAAATTCGAATATTTAGGAGAAATATCTGTTGTGTGTCAATTACCATTCGGAGACATCTCGGCATATGTAAATCATTATAGCTCACCGAAAAGAGAGTGGAATGTCGGACTGAGTATTGGTTGGCAACTATTCAATTACCGATTCATTGAATAAATTTTCTACAAAAAAGTCGTTGAAATGCTTGCTAATTCGGGAAAAGTACGTATCTTTGCACCCGTTAAAACGAAACAATGGTCGCGTAGCTCAACTGAATAGAGTAGCTGACTACGGATCAGCCGGTTACAGGTTTGAATCCTGTCGCGATCACTTATCGAATTAACAAAATGGCCGCGTAGCTCAACTGAATAGAGTAGCTGACTACGGATCAGCCGGTTACAGGTTTGAATCCTGTCGCGGTCACTCTTCAAAACTATTATTAGGTCGCGTAGCTCAACTGAATAGAGTAGCTGACTACGGATCAGCCGGTTACAGGTTTGAATCCTGTCGCGATCACTGAAATCCTCTGCATATTATGTGGAGGATTTTATTTTTTGCCCATTTCATCGAAGAAAATGTATCTTCAATCCTAGAAAAATCACCCTTCACATTACTCTATCCATCGTGATAGAATTAAAGTGAAGGGTGATTCATTTATATACCGCAACAAGAATCGGTTTTCCTTGTATTAGCATTTAATATTTAACTCGTTCAAGACCTTACGTATCGCTTCAAACGTAGTAATTCGAGTAGGAACCAATGGCAAACGAAGTTTATTTTCAATCATTCCCATTGCGTTCAACATAGATTTTACTCCTGCAGGATTCCCGTCTACAAATAACAGGTTAAATAATTCCGTAAATTTGTGATGAATAGTCAGTGCATTAGCAAAGTCTCCTTGTAGTGCCAAACGCGTCATACGACTGAATTCGCGAGGAAAAGCGTTGCCAATTACTGAAATTACGCCAACAGCTCCTAATGTAATCAAGGGAAACGTGATACCATCGTCTCCGGAGATAACATTAAAATTTTCCGGTTTATTTTTTATGATATCATCCATTTGTGTAATATTACCGGATGCTTCCTTAATGGCAATAACATTATTGAAGTCACGTGCAATGCGCAAAGTAGTCTCGGCGGTCATATTTACTCCTGTACGTCCCGGAACATTATACAATACAATAGGAAGTTCCGTTGCTTCCGCAATCGCTTTATAATGTTGATAAATACCTTCTTGGGAAGGTTTATTATAATATGGCACAACAGACAATATAGCGTCAACTCCTGTAAAATCATCGTTTTTCAGAGTTTCTACAATGGCGCGAGTATTATTACCACCCACCCCCAACAGAATAGGAATTCTTCCGTTAACGCGGTCGATTACCATTTTTTTTATGGTTTTCTTTTCTTCTTCAGTAAGAGTCGGTGTTTCGGCCGTAGTTCCCAGCACACACAAGAAATCCGCATTATTCTGCAAGAGATAGTCTACCATGCGCATCAGCGCGTCATAGTCAACGCTCTCATCCTCTTTGAAAGGAGTAATCAGTGCTACCCCCATTCCTTTCAATTTAGTCTGTATCATGAGTTTTAATTATAATCTCTAATTTATTTAGCCGTATAAGTTTCAGAAATTCGTCCTCGCTTAGTATGGTTATTCCTAGTTTTTTTGCTTTTTCCAGCTTTGCAGGTCCCATATTCTCTCCAGCAAGTATAAAACTAGTCTTTGCAGAGATGCTTCCCACGTTCTTTCCACCATTCTTCTCAATGAGCTCTTTATATTCATCACGCGAATGATGAGTAAATACGCCGCTGATAACGATAGATTGTCCGGCAAGTTTATCCGTATATTCGCTTAAGTCCTCCTCGGTACGATAAAGTTGTAATCCTGCAGCCTTCAATCTGTTAATTAGCTCACAATTTGACTCATTAGCAAAATATGAAAGGATACTTTGAGCTATTTTTTCGCCGATTTCATCGATACTTATCAATGTTTCAAGATCCGCCTGCTGCAATTCATCTATATTCTCAAATGACTTGGCAATTTTCTTCGCTACTGTTTCACCCACAAAACGAATTCCCAAAGCAAAGATCACACGTTCAAAAGGAACGGCTTTACTTTGAGCAATTCCTGTTATGATATTCTCAGCAGATTTCTCACCCATACGGTCCAGTCCTTTAATATTTTCAACTGACAGATCATATAAATCAGCCGTATTGTGAATCAATCCCAATCGATAGAACATATCCACTGTTTCCGGCCCTAATCCATCAATATTCATGGCTTTCCGACTAATAAAGTGCTCTATTTTACCCTTAATCTGAGGAGGGCATGCTGTTTCATTAGGGCAATAGTGGGCAGCTTCACCTTCATATCTCACCAATTTGCTATTACATTCAGGACAATTAGTAATAAACCTGACCTTTTCACCTAACATAAAACTACGCGCGTCCTTATCCACTCCGGTAATTTTAGGAATGATTTCCCCACCTTTTTCTACATATACCATGTCTCCGATGTGCAAATCAAGCCCCTCAATAATATCTGCATTGTGCAATGACGCACGTTTCACGACAGTTCCCGAAAGTTGGACCGGATCTAAATTGGCTACAGGTGTGACTGCTCCCGTTCGACCAACCTGATAAGTAACTTTATTTAGACGAGTCAGCGCCCGTTCCGCCTGAAATTTATAGGCAATTGCCCACCTGGGAGATTTTGCTGTGAAACCCAGATTCTTTTGCTGTCTAAGACTATTTACCTTTAAAACAATACCATCAGTCGCAACAGGTAAATTTTTCCGTTCAACATCCCAATAATTGATAAATTCAAAGACTTCTTCCAGTGTTTTGCATTTACGTGTCAGATCAGAAATCTTAAATCCCCATTTTGCTGCTTCCTGAAGATTCTCATAATGCCCGTCGCAAGGCAAATTATCGCCCAACAAATAATACAAATACGCATCCAACTTACGAGAAGCTACAATCGCTGAATTTTGAAGTTTCAATGTTCCGGACGCCGCATTTCTTGGATTGGCAAAAAGAGGTTCTTCGCGAGCTTCTTTTTCACGGTTCAGCTCCTCGAACACTTCCCATGGCATAAGAATCTCTCCACGAATCTCAAAAGAAGAAGGATAATTATCGCCATGCAATACAAGTGGAATAGAACGGATTGTCTTTACATTATCTGTCACATCGTCACCTTTTTCTCCGTCACCACGAGTGACGGCACGAACTAACTTTCCGTTTTCGTAAGTTAACGAAATGGATGTTCCGTCGTATTTCATCTCACAGCAAATCTCAAAATCTTCATTCAATGCTTTGCGAACCCGATCATAAAAATCTGTCACTTCAGCTTCCGAATAAGTATTTGCCAAAGATAACATAGGATATTTATGTGCTACCTGCGTAAAATTCTTATTTATATCACTGCCTACACGCATTGTAGGCGAATTTTCATCTTTATATTCCGGGTGAGCCTGCTCCAAGTCCTGAAGTTCACGTATCTTCTCGTCAAACTCCTTGTCGGATATTTCGGGAGCATTCAACACGTAGTAATTATAGTTATGCCGATGAAGTTCGGCACGTAATCCTTCTATTTTCTCTTTTATATCCATAATTCTTAGATTGTTTAAGGCAAAAATACAGGTTTATCTTTGAATATTTGTACTTTTGCGAAAAATTAAAGATTATGCGTATTGATATTATAACGGTTTTGCCAGAGATGATTGAAGGCTTTTTCAATTGTTCGATAATGAAACGAGCTCAAAACAAAGGACTTGCAGAGATTCATATCCATAATCTCCGCGATTATACTGAAGATAAATATCGTCGTGTAGATGATTATCCTTTCGGAGGATTTGCCGGTATGGTAATGAAGATCGAACCTATTGAACGTTGCATCAATGCTTTGAAAGCAGAACGTGACTATGACGAGGTGATTTTTACTACTCCTGACGGAGAACAATTTAATCAGCCTATGGCCAATTCTCTTTCTTTGGCTCAGAACCTGATTATTCTTTGCGGCCATTTTAAAGGAATAGATTTTCGTATCAGGGAGCATCTGATTACGAAAGAAATCAGTATAGGAGATTATGTATTGACAGGTGGTGAACTGGCAGCGGCAGTTATGGCAGACGCTATTGTCCGCATCATTCCCGGAGTCATTTCCGATGAACAGTCTGCTCTTTCGGATTCATTTCAGGATAATTTGTTGGCAGCACCGGTATATACACGGCCAGCCGATTATAATGGTTGGAAAGTTCCCGATATCCTATTGTCCGGACACGAAGCCAAAATTAAAGAATGGGAGTTGCAGCAATCATTAGAACGTACGAAAAGACTTCGTCCTGATTTATTAGAAGAATAACTTGATTGTAAAAATACATGCAAATAAAAACGACGGTGGAAATGGATTGAGTTTTCACCGTCGTTTTTTATTTATGACCTGTTCAAGGATTTTATTTAATTTTCCTCATACGCATTTTTTCTTGATAATTCCTTTATTTAAAAAGACTCTTTCAATAAGTATATGTTAAGAGGAAAATAACACTTATTCATGAAAATTTATGCGAAGGGTTATCATGTGTTTTCAATTATACCTCAAGTGCACCTATTATTTCTTTCACAGACTTACATCCATGTCTATCCAAGTAATTATTTATACCTTCTGCTACTTTAACCGTAACAGCTGGATCTATGAAATTTGCTGTACCAATCTGGATAGCTGACGCACCGGCAAGCATAAATTCAACGGCATCTTTCCAGTTCATGATACCTCCCAATCCTATGACCGGAATATTTACTGCTTTAGCAACTTGCCAAACCATGCGTAATGCTATCGGTTTTACGGCAGCACCGGACATTCCTCCAGTTACAGTCGACAGGATAGGACGTTTACGCTCTGCATCAATGGCCATTCCCAGCAATGTATTGATTAATGACACGCTATCTGCACCACTTTCTTCTGCTGCACGGGCTATTTCTGTAATATCAGTCACGTTCGGAGAGAGTTTTACGATAAGTGTCTTTTTGTAAGCTGAACGTACTGCTTTTACTACTTCAGAAGCTCCTTTTGCTGACACGCCAAAGGCCATGCCACCTTGCTTTACATTAGGGCATGAGATGTTTAACTCTATGGCAGGAATTTTGTCAAGTTCATTAATAATTTCGGCTGTTTTCACATAATCTTCAATGGCAGATCCCGATACGTTTACAATCATATTCGTCCGGATGTCTTTTATACGGGGATATATATGCTCTACAAAGTAATCAACTCCCTTATTTTGCAGTCCCACAGCGTTTAACATCCCCGAAGGAGTTTCTGCCATACGCGGATATGGGTTTCCTTCACGTTTGTGAAGGGTTGTCCCCTTTACAATGATACCACCTATTCGCGCTATATCAATGAAATCAGAGAACTCTTCGCCATATCCAAATGTACCCGATGCGGTCATCACCGGATTTTTCATTTGTAATTCACCAATATTTACACTTAAATCTGCCATAGTAGTTTATTTATATTAAAAACAGGACCTTCTTTACATACACACAAGTGACCTTCTGTCGTGTTCTCCACACAACAAAGACAGGCACCGATTCCACAAGCCATTGTGTTTTCCAAAGAGACTTCACATTCTATTTGATTACTTTTGGCATATTTTGCCACCGCTACCATCATCGGCTTGGGACCGCAAGTATAAATCTGTTCAAAACGCACCTTATTTAATATGGAATGTTGGGTAACATATCCTTTTTCTCCGTGACTGCCATCTTCCGTAGTAGTATACACTTCGCCATATTTAACAAATTCTTCCAGTTGCAACAGATCCTTATCACTACGTGCACCCAAAAGAAAGGTAGGTTTATGACCATTCTTAGCCAATTGCTCGCCCAAATATAACATCGGTGCTGTTCCAACACCTCCACCAACTAACAAAAGCTTATCTGAAGGATTCTGAGGCATTGTATAGCCATTTCCTAATGGAAGTACCACATTGATAACATCACCCGGATTTACTTCTGCCAATCGCCTTGTTCCGTCTCCAAGCAACTGGATGAGAAACCACACTTCGTTTCGCTGTTTGTCTACAAAATTAATAGAGATAGGGCGACGCAAGAATGTAGTAGGCGAACCGTCCACCCGAAGTTCGGCAAACTGTCCCGGTAGCATTTCGGGCAGCAATGACTGAGAAGTCAACTTTAGCAATACATAGTTAGCATGCAGTTTGATATTCTCAGTAACCGTCAGATCTAAAATAAATTTCTTCATGTATGGATATAAAAAGTATAAATTCGTATTCCGGGTACAAAGATACAGGAATTTGCTCAAACCTGCGATTTTACCACTTATTTTTCAGGTCTAAACGTTTCATAGGTATTATCATCAAAGAAAATTCTTATTTCAGTAATTTTCCTGGCAGGCTTTTCTATATACCTAATCTCTTGTTTTACAATCTCTTTAGGTGTATTTCCGGTACTTCTTAATGCCATTTCCTTGCGATTTTCCAAAGTAATCGTCTCTTTGGACGGATTTACAGGATTCTCATCAAACAAAGAAGGTTGATAATCACCATTAGAGGAAGCCAATGAAGATTCTTCAGCAGAAGCCAACATTTCACCTCTTCCATATAGTAACCATTCAAGATTTACGTAATTATAAGTCTGGTGAACTTTCATCACTACTTCCAGGCTTGGTTTGTTCCGGTCATTTAAAATATGTGAGAGAGTAGATTGCTGAACTCCGATTGTTTCAGCAAAAACTCTGGGAGGAACTTTTTCTCTCTCCATTATCATCCTAATTCTGTCTTTTATTTCCATATAGCCTTTTTTGATTACAATTGTGTGCATAACATGCTGATTTCACAAAAATACAAATCCTTTATGTGAATATACAAAGGTAAATATTTTGTTTCACAAATGCAAATCATAAATCTAAAAATATAGATATGACAAATGTATGTATTTGTTTACTGATGTATTAGTATGTTTGTATACTCATAAAAACACTATCTTTCTAAATCATATTTCAAGTTTAATAAAAAGTGGTAAATAACTAATTATTAATTATATATTATTCGTAATTTATTTATTGATTTTGTTATTCACAAAAATACATTGTGTATAATATAGTCTATTATAGTAAAAATTTAGATATCACATGCATATTACTGATAAACAGGTGTATAAATGTGTAAAAATAAAGTGTTAACCCCTCTCCTTTCACCTTTATACTACTTTATTTATTCTTGTAATTTACATCATATACTTTTGTGTATAGCTTCTTCTCGTTACACTTGTGTTTGCATTACAATATTATATTTCACAAACAGAAAGTGTAAGATACACAAAAGTGAAATTGAGTAGTTGCATCAGCAATAAAACAAGAGAAAAAATCTATAATTCACCCATGTATATCGAACGCTTTTCAAATCATCTTTTACATGTCAGGTCTAAAATGGTAAATCCTTGCAATATTTACGTACTCTTCACCTATTCTCTACTTTTTTTCAATTCTAGAGGCCTTATTTTTATCATAATAATCTATAATACAGAGTGTTATTCCCATTTTTATGATATTAATCTTTAGATAAACTAGAAAAAATGGGGAGATTATTACAGAAAATCATAAAACTATCAAAATGACAGACCAGGTTTTAAACAAAAGGAAGTTTCTCTTTCGTTTTCGCTTAAAAAATCAAGAGGATATTATATACATTACAAGTTTTGATTTAATCTTGATTTTTCAATGGGATTTATTAAAAGAGACAAAATTCGGGAATCAAGTAAGATGAAAACAAAACGGGAAAAGTAACTCAGAAACACATATCTTCTATCAGGAAAAACAGATAAAGAAAGTGTGGTAATTTTGTAAAATATTCAGTTTAAAATTAGGATGCTAACTATTCATTTGGAAGGTTCAATATAGAGAATATAATAAGAGGTATATACTTACTTGAATGACAGTAAAAGTATATACCTCTTATCGATGTGAAACAGTCGCTTTTTCTAATGAAGAATTTTAAACACTAATTCACGCAGAATATCTCCGTCCGACATAGAACTATTTTTCACTCCTTTTGATTTTGCATCAGCATATCGTATTTCTCCAACGATTTGCATCGTCTTAACTCCGCTATATTTACGCATTGCCGCCATATAATCTTTAGCTTGCCAGGGCGTTCTTAGTCCTAACATTGTAGCGATTCCCTGCTCCGATTTGTCAGGAGCATAATATGCCAACATTAAGTTGGAATAGAAACTAAACAGCAGAGACAATGTCATTTGAATCGGGTTAGTTTTCGGATTCTCCTCAAAATATTTTATTATTTTATTTGCTTTAAGAATGTCTTTTTCCACTAGTGCACTTCGCAATTCAAAGTTATTATAATCCTTGCTAATGCCGATATTCTTTTCAATCTGTTCGGGAGTAACACGTTTCTGTCCTGCGGGTAAAGTAATAATCAATTTCTCCAGTTCTCCTGTCAGCCGACTTAAATCTGAGCCGACAAAATCAGCGAGCATGACTGTTGCCTTGGGTTCCATGTCTACGCCTTTCCGTTTCATGTAAGAAGCAATGAAGGCTGGGAGCTGTGCATCTTTTATCTTTTTAGATTCAAACAGCACACCCGTCTTTTCAACTTCGGCGGCCAACTTCTTTCTGCGGTCCAATGTACCATGCTTATGGCATATTACCAAGATAGTTGAATGAAGCGGCTTCTGAAGATAGTAAGACAGTTCCTCCATGTTACGCACTGCTTGTGCCTCCTTGACTACTACCACTTGATGTTCGGACATCATCGGATAACGCTTGGCAGCATTTATGATAGTCGCTACATCTACATCAGCCCCGTATACCACAGTCAGGTTGAATTCCTTTTCCGTATCGTTCAACACATTATCAGTAATGTAATCGGCTATCAGGTCGATATAGTACGATTCCTCTCCCATTAAATAATAAATAGGACGATACTGCTTTGCCTTTAATTCCTTGAGGATATCATCACAGGTCAGCTCTTGTTTTGCCATATATATTTTTCAGAAAGACTGGGTTTACCAGTCAAATTTCAAGTGTTTAACAGTTTTCTTTTCATCAATAATCATACGCAGAGAAGCAATACCGATTTCAACATGCTCCTCTACATAATTTCTGGTAACCAAATTATCACTCTTATCTGTTTTTACTCCGTCGGGAGTCATAGGCTGGTCAGATACTAATAATAATGCACCGGTAGGAATGTGGTTGGCAAAGCCACAACTAAACAAAGTTGCAGTTTCCATGTCGACCGCCATAGCCCGTGTCTTTTTCAGATATTCCTTGAATACATCATCATGTTCCCAAATACGGCGGTTGGTAGTATATACGGTACCGGTCCAATAGTCGCGGCCTTTGTCACGGATTGACGAAGAAACGGCACGCTGTAACATAAATGCGGGTAATGCAGGAACTTCAGGAGGAAAATAATCGTTGGAAGTTCCCTCCCCACGGATAGCCGCAATAGGAAGAATCAAGTCGCCAAGCTGGTTTTTCTTGTCGATACCGCCACATTTTCCCAAGAATAAACACGCTTTGGGACGAATAGCCCCCAGCAAGTCCATGATGATAGCAGCGTTGGGACTTCCCATACCGAAGTTAATCATTGTGATACCTTCGGCAGAAGCAGAAATCATATTTGCATCCCTTCCCAAAATAGGAACATTAAACTGATTTGCGAAAATCTCGACATACTTGTTGAAGTTAGTCAACAGAATATACTCTCCAAAATCCTCCAGGTTACGTTTTGTGTAACGAGGCAGCCAATTAGCTACGATTTCTTCTTTTGTTTTCATAATTATCTATTAAATTTGTGCTCCCGATGATGGGAACCATTATTTAACTTACAAAAATAATAAATGTTATCGTTAAACCTACCAGTATTCGACACTAAAATAAACGTACGAAACGGAAAAAATGTAATTTTCGACGTGATTCGCAAACGATATGTCGCTCTCACTCCGGAAGAATGGGTGCGTCAACACTTCGTTCACTTTCTTATTGCACACAAAGGATATCCGACCGCCCTTCTTGCCAATGAAGTAATGGTAAAGTTGAACGGCACTACCAAGCGGTGTGATACAGTGCTCTATCGCAGGGATTTATCGGCACGCATGATTGTGGAATACAAGGCACCGCACATTGAAATCACACAGACCGTATTCGATCAGATAACCCGGTATAATATGGTACTGAAAGTAGATTACCTGATTGTCAGCAATGGAATGCAACACTATTGCTGCCGAATGGATTATGAACACCAGAGTTATATTTTCCTCCAGGATATTCCAGACTATAATAACTTATAAAAAAGAGTGTCGCTATCCGGTCACGATAGCGACGCTATGTAAAGCACATACCGTCACTATCACATCCATCTACCGACACCCTGATTCAGTCGTCTTCCGGATACTTTCCGGATAGTATTCTATCTTTACATACTCCCTTCCTGCTTATCGTTATTTCCTTTTTTCTTGCTGAATTTCTCCTGCAATTTCTGCATTAATTCATAGAAGTTAGGTATATAAACCGTTGCCAGCAGTGTATTCATTGCCATACCAAAAACAACGGCGGCACCTAATGCAATACGGCTCTGTGCACCTGCTCCAGAAGCAAATAATAACGGCATTACTCCCAATACAAAAGCAAAAGACGTCATTAGGATAGGACGCAACCTGACGTGTCCGGCTTCAAATGCCGACTCACGGATAGAGTTACCCTCGGCATGGAAGTCGCGGGCAAACTCCACAATCAGAATACCATTCTTGGCAGAAAGCGCAACAAGCAAGATAATACCGATTTGAGTATAGATGCTGACCGGAGTTCCCATTACCAGACAGCCTATCATAGCTCCCAATAATGCTACCGGCAATCCGATAACAGCCGCCACCGGACTCGTCCAGCTTTCATATTGTGCAGCCAAAACCAGAAAGGCAACAATCAGAGCCATTACTAAAACAATGGTAGTTGTATTCCCGGCCTGCGTCTCCTGATAAGCAACGGAAGTCCATTCATAACCAAATTCATCGCCCAACTGTTCCTTGAACAATGCTTCCACTTCTTGAATGGCTTGCCCTGTGCTACTTCCCGGAGCGACATTGCAAGTCAGAGAAGCAGTCGAGTACATATTATAACGGTTGATCTGATCCTGTCCTAACTGTTCCTCCACCTTGGTGAAAGATGAAAAAGGCACCATTTCTCCTGCCGCATTGGGAACACTCAGTTTCAAGACATCATCAATCACCCGTTGCGCCTGGTCGCGCGCCTCTATCTTCACTTGGTAGATACGGCCGAATTCTACAAAATCATTTACATACGCCGCACCCATATAATAACTTAATGTAGAGAATACATCATTCAAAGCGATGCCCATAAACTGTACCTTATCCCGGTCGATATTCAGAAAATACTGGGGAACGTTTGCCTGATACTGGCTGGAGACGGAAGCTAAAGCCGGCTTGGAATGATAAGAGGCAAGCATGGCATTGATAGCCTGCTGCATTTCCGTCGGTCCCAGATTTCTCCGGTCTTCCAACTGAAGCTGTAACCCGCCGGACGCTCCCAATCCCGGAATGGCGGGAGGAACCATGGCAAACACAGTCCCAGCCTGAATCGTCATATACGCTTCGCCATTAAAGCGGTTGACAACAGCGGCTGCCGTATGCTCCTTCCCTTTCCTTTCACTCCAGTTTTTCAGTACAACGAAATAAGTGGCCGAGTTACTTTGTTCTCCTCCGCCCATGACGGAAAATCCGGAAATTCCAATATAATTCTCCACTTCCGGATACGAATCTAGAATCCGGTTAATCTTGTCGCCTACCGCCTGTGTACGTTCCAGACTGGCTGCGGGCGGAAGTTGGACAACCGCAATAAAATACCCGTCATCTTCATCCGGAATGAATGTAGACGGCCAGTGCATAAAGAGCAACACGGCAATAGCCGTCAATATGCCATACGACACAAGAGCCATTCCGGGACGTGCCAACAACCATTTGACTATCTTATCATACGCTCCCTGCGTCTTATCATAAGCCTTGTTGAATCCTTTGTATATGAGGAAGTTAGAAGGCTTGCTCTTTTCCAGAAACAACGCACAGAGAGCAGGTGTCAATGTCAGGGAGTTGAAACCGCTCAATACGGTAGAAGCTGCAATAGTCAGCGCAAACTGTTTGTATAATTGTCCGGAAATTCCACTAATCAGCATAGTCGGAATAAATACCGCAAGCAACACAAGCACCACTCCGACGATTGGTCCGGTAATTTCTCCCATAGCTTTCGTCACAGCTTCACGAGTTGAATATTGTCCCGTTTCCAACAATCTCGAAGCGTTCTCCACCACCACTATGGCGTCATCCACCACTATGGCAACTGCCAAAATCAATCCGAACAATGTCAGTGTATTAATAGAAAAGCCGAATGCTGCCATTACCGCCAGTGTACCAATCAGAGACACCGGAATGGTAAGACAAGGAATAATCACCGCCCTCCAGTTCTGCAAAAACAGGAAAATCACAAGTATCACCAGCAGCGTTGTTTCAAAGAAAGTAACCATAACTTCATCAATAGAAGCATGAATCACATCCGTAGTATCCAACGTAACATTATAAGACACTCCTGCCGGGAAGTTGGCGGCCAGTTCCTGCATCTTGGCTTTCACTCCTTTCGAGACATCCAGCGAATTGGAACCCGGTTGCTGATAAATAGCAATAGCCGCCGTAGGCTGCCCTTTCAATCGGGACACCACACTGTAAGAAGCAGATCCCAGATCAATCCTGGCAATATCTTTCAGACGGAGCATGGCCCCATCCTGTTCGCGGTGGATGATAATATTTCCGAACTGTTCGGGAGAACTGAGCCGCCCCTGCACATTCAGTGTATATTGAAAAGCATTCTTATTCTCTTCCCCGATAGGCTGGCCGATATATCCGGCAGATACTTCCATATTCTGCGACTGGATAGACTGATAAACTTGTTGCGGTGAAATATTCCGGATACGCATTGCTTCCGGATCGAGCCAGATACGCATGGAGTAATCCCCTGCTCCCATTACATTCACGGCACCCACTCCGGGCACACGTGTCAACTGGTCGACGAGATTCAACTTTGCATAATTGGTCAGATACAGACTGTTGTAAACAGAATCCTGTGAGGTCATTGTCAGGAACATGACAATATTCGATGATTGTTTCTGTACAGTGACTCCCTGCACCACTACGGGTTCGGGGAGCGATGATTGTGCGACGCTTACCCTGTTTTGTACCTGGACGGTTGCCATATCAATATCCGTACCGACGGCAAATGTGATCGTCAGAGAATAGGCTCCCGAAGAAGATGAATTAGAGGACATATAAAGCATACCGTCTACCCCGTTCACCTGCTGTTCGATAGGAATACCTACTGTTTGGGCAACGGTTTCGGCATTTGCCCCCGGATAAACAGCAGATACCTGTACCGTTGGCGGTGTAATCTCCGGAAATTGCGCTACCGGCAATATATTGAGTGTCACCAGACCGGCTACTACAATCAGCAAGGCAAGGACGGTAGCAAATATCGGTCGGTTGATAAAAAACTTAGAAAACATAAGATTATAGTTTAGGATTAATATTCAGTTTACGGCATCGGTTTTATCTTCATTCCGTCCCTGACCTTCATCAGAGCCTTCGTGACATACCTGTCTTGTGGAGAAAGTCCTCCCGTCACTTGCCGTAAAGTATCACCTATCAACTGCCCTATCTCAATATGCCGGTAACGAACAATGTTAGAATCATTGACAAGATACAAGTATTTTCCCAACTGGTCCGTCCCGATAGAAGCCTCTTTTACCAACATGGCATTATCGGCTTCTCCATACGGTAACGTGATACTTACATATAATCCGCTCTTTAGTATCCCTTGCGGGTTGTCAAAGTTGGCACGAACTGTCAACGTTCCCGTATTCAAGTCCACGTTCGGAGACAGATAATCCAGTGTGGCCGGATACATTTCCGAACCTTCCTTGCCCAACTGAACCATTATTTTCTTCGGAAGTTCCTGTGCACTTTGCCGGTTGTTCATCAACATTTCCAGCCATTGGTTGTCAGCTACATTGAAATATGCGTACATTTGATTATCCTTATAGATAGTAGCCAAAGTGACAGGCTGCAACGAACCGCCCACATAGCTGCCTACATCAACAGTTGCTTTACTGATCGTTCCGTCAAACGGAGCGCGGACATAGCAATAGCTCAGATTCGTATGGGCCGTGCTCAAAGCTGCTTCCGCATTATTGACCGCCGCCACACCTTCTGCCACGGAAGATTCCGCTTGAAGTACCTGTATCTGACTCACGGCATCGCTTTTGACAGCTTCTTTCATACGGCTGTAATTGCTGCGGGCATATTCCAACTGGGCTTGGGCCGTTTTTAGTGCAGCTTCCGCCTGTTCCACCTTATCCTTATATAAGGTAGGTTCGATGACAAACAATAATTGTCCTTGTTTCACCCGTCCTCCTGCAGTATACGAAGTCGATTGCAGCGTTCCGTTCACTCTGGCCACCAGGTTTACAGTCTTTTCCGTTGTCAGATAGCCCGGATAATCTTTCGTCAGAGTTACATTCTTTATTATTGGTTTAGCTACGCTAATTTCCGGAGTTGGCATCCCTCCCATTGCTCCTGCGCTTTTTTTCTCCTTGCAACCGGTCAATATCGGCAGCGCAAAGAAAATATACATTAGTTTTTTCATATCCGTTACGTTAGGTTATATTTTTATTTATAGATTCTTTATTCTTGCCAACCGCCTCCCAAAGCCTTGTAGAGAGTTATCAACTGGAGTAGCGAATTCCCCTGTGCCTGTACCAACTGATTCTCATAGGACAACAAAGACCGCTGTGCATCCAACACATTCTGAAAGGGAGAAAGCCCCTGTTTATAAAGTTCCAATGAAAGTTTCAGTGTCTCAATTCCCTGATTGCGTACTTCGCGCAGCGCTACAATCTGCTTGATTGAATTCCGGTAAGAATTCATTGCATTATCTGTTTCCTGTACAGCAGTCAGGACAGTCTGATTGAATTGGTTGATTGATTCGTCCAGTTGGGCTTTAGCCAGTCGTGTAGCATTAACCAACTGCCCTCCGCTGAAAAGCGTCCAACTCATTGACGGTGCAATCTCATACATCATGCTTTTACTCTTTGTCAAGTCTTTCAAGTCACGAGCCGCATAACCGAACGAGCCTTTCAGAAAAACTTTCGGCAACCAGTCCGCCTTTGAAGCTCCGAGCAATGCCGCTTGTGCGTTTACGCTTCGTTCCGCACTCCGCACATCGGGACGTCTCATCAACAGATCGACAGGCATTCCCACGCCGATCGGTTCCATATAGTCGGGCAATATTCCGACAGGTTCCAGTACCGGACGAATGTCCTGCGGATACATTCCCAGCAAAACTGCTAACATCGTAATATACTGATTGATACCGGCTTCCAGTTGTGGAATGGAAGCTTTTGTGCTATATAACACAGACTTAGCCTGTGCGACATCCAGCTTAGCCACTAATCCAGTGTTATACCGTACTTCCGTGATTTTCAGTACTTCTTCCTGAGAAGCGCAGTTTTTATTCACAACTTCAAGTTCCTGTTGCAGTTCCCTCAAATTGATATAGGCCGAAGCCACTTCCGCCGCCATAGAAATCATTACTCCGGTATATTCCTCCTTACTGGCAGCAAAGTTCTCTTTCTGTGCCTTTACCCGTTTGCGGATACTACCGAACACATCAATTTCCCAACTCATGCTGAGTGATGCATCATAATAATGTTCCGTAGTTTGGGGAATTGAGCTTGTATTTCCACTTGTTTCCTGTCGGGTCCAACCGGCATTCAATCCGATTGAAGGAAAGAAATTGCCACGTTCGGCCCAAAGGTTGGCACGGGCAGCAGCGATGCGGTTAATTGCCATTGCAACGGAATAGTTACGGTCTACCGCCAAAGCAATCAGAGAATCCAGTTTGCTGTCCCCGAAAGATTTCCACCAATGGTCGTCTACCGGAAGTGTCTGTTGAAACACTTCCCCATTTTCTTCCCAGCCGTTAGGGAGAGGAGCTTTCAAATAGCGGTTTGCAGTTTGCCCAACCGCAGTCACAGTTGAAAGAAACAAAAGGAGCGATATGCTCCATGCTCGTATGTTCATATTCAGTTCAGGTTTTTATGAAATGAAAAGATAACAACTAAAGGGTGAGTTTGTTTACCGGCGTAACGACAGAACAAAGTTTCTATTCAGCGTGATGTTATCTTGGGTACGAGATCCCTGTTTATACGGACACTGATAAAAAAAGCCCTGCATTGTTGCAGGGCTTCCTATATTAAACAGTAACTTTAACTACTTGTTAATGGATGACTTCTCTTATTCAGCAGTTTTTCTTCTGATAGCTCTTTTAGTAGTTGGTGCTGGAGCTTCTTCTACCTTGTGCTCGATTTGTATGCCAGCCAATTCAGGGTCAATCATGATGCGTCCGCAATATTCGCAAACGATTACCTTCTTACGTGAACGGATGTCCAACTGTCTCTGAGGCGGAATCTTGTTAAAGCAACCACCACAAGCATCACGCTGTACGTATACAATACCCAAACCGTTGCGGGAGTTCTTACGGATACGCTTAAATGACTGTAACAAGCGCGGTTCGATCTTAGTTTCCAGGTCTTTAGCCTTGTCTCTCAGTTTTTCTTCTTCCTGCTTGGTTTCAGAAATGATTTCGTCCAGTTCGCCTTTCTTCTGTTCAAGGTCTTTCTGCCTTTCGTCAAGCACCAGTTCATTCTTTGCTACTTCAGCCTCTTTTTCTTCTTTATCTGCAGAATACTCTTTAATTCTCTTTTCACAAAGTTCGATTTCCAATGTCTGGAACTCGATCTCTTTGGTCAGGAAGTCGTATTCGCGGTTATTGCGAACGTTGTCCTGTTGCGACTTATATTTTTCTACTGAAGATTTAGCAGTTTCAATTTCCACCTTCTTGCCGGCAATAGCAACTCTCAGTTCCTCCACTTCTGCTTTGATCTTGTCGATACGAGTACTCAAACCGGCAATTTCATCTTCAAGGTCCTGTACTTCCAATGGAAGTTCACCTCTCAATGTTTTGATTTCATCAATCTTAGACAACATCGTTTGTAGTTGGAACAGCGTCTTCAACTTCTGTTCTACTGTCAACTCATTCGGATCTTTTTTTGCTTCTCTAGCCATTTTACTTACAAATATTTTATGGGATTCGTATTTATTTTACTCAATTGGAGCGCAAAATTAGAAATTTCTTTTGTATATTGTTCGCTTTCGTAATGACCAATTTCCGTCATCAGGATTTCCCCTTCGTGACCGAAATAATCATGATACTTTATCTCACCTGTAATAAAAACATCCGCTCCCGACCGGATTGCCTGTGGAAGCAGAAACGCGCCTGCACCTCCGCATAGTGCTACTTTTCGTATTTCCCTGCCCGTCAACTTATTATGGCGCAGACAGCCAACCTCGAAGGTTTTTTTGATACGTTTCAGAAATTCAAGTTCGGTTTCCGATTCATCCAGTTCACCGATAATTCCCGAGCCTGCCTGTGTCCAGTCGTTCTGCAACGGATAAATGTCGAACGCCGGTTCCTCATAAGGATGAACGGCCAGCAAGGCTCTGACGACTGCCGATTTTTTGAATGCAGGGAGGATAGTCTCTATCCTTACTTCTCCTTCACGATGCAATTCGCCGATTGCCCCACAGAAAGGATGCGTTCCCTCCTTTGCCCGGAAAGTCCCCTCTCCTTCTAAATTGTAACTGCATGAATCATAGTTGCCTATGTTTCCGCATCCCGCAGCAAACAGCGCTTCCCGCACTGCATCAGCTTGCGTATTAGGAACAAATGTAACCAATTTAATCAGGCTATTCTCCTTCGGTTCAAGTACTTTCAGATTCTTCAGTCCGATTTTTTCGGCTATCTTATAATTCACTCCGCCTTGGGCATTATCAAGATTGGTATGTGCCGAATAGATCACAATATCATTCTTTATTGCTTTCAGCATACAGCGTTCCACATAATCTTTGCCCGTAATGGACTTATATCCTTTAAAAATCAGCGGATGATGTGATATGACGAGATTGTATCCCAACGCGATAGCTTCATCCAACACAGCCTCGGTGACGTCAAGACACAACAAAGCCCCTGCTGCTTCCGCATCTGTCAATCCGATTTGCAGGCCGGCATTATCGAAACCGTCTTGCAATGGCAGAGGCGCGAATTGTTCAAGGGCGCTTACTATTTCCTTAATTTTCATTATTCGTAGAAAATTTGGTTGCAAATATAAGAAAATAAAAGGGAACAAACACTCTTTGTTCTCATTTTTTTAGTAAATTTGTCGCCTATCCTATAATTATTGAACACGATGAAAACAATTTTATTCTATTTTCTACTAACTATTTTGGCAGTTTCCTGTCAATTGAAACAGAGCGAGAATACCGAAAAGGAAGTTTCCGACAACGTAAGTAACAGTGATACTGAAGAATGTATTGCGGACACAATAAGCGCCACCGCTATCTTCTGGATAGATAAAGCGGAGACAAAACATTGCAAAGAATGGGGATTCCGTACTGTTAAAGCAAAAGTTCTCATTCATGAAAACGGAAAGGTCGATTTAGAGGCTTTCGTCAAAAAACAATCGCCGGATATGGAGAAGTATGTACGGCATCATCTCGCTAAATTTCAAGTATCAGAAAAAATGTTGGAAAGCGGATATGTGCAACTGGGTGAACAGTTCGTTCAGCTTCGTTGCTTATATGGGAAAGTCAAAGCAAAGTAAGACTCCGCCCTCTTCCAACAGGGGACGATTTCTCCCGACCGGTTAGACTTGGTGTTTCGAGCGTATGAAACTCCAGTTCCAAGGCTGGAAACTGTAGTTTCATACGCTCGAAACCGGAGTTTCTAAGGCTGGAAACTGTAATTTCCCATAAGGGAAACTAGAAGTATATATACAAAAAAAGAACTGAAATCCTTGTCCACACCAATCAAAAAGGGTAGCTAAGCTGGTGTTGCAGATAAAGTATCTGCAATGCATCTGCAACGGTATCTGCAATACCTATAACTCTTTGATTTAAAGTTTGATACAAGTGTGTGTTGCAGATGTTGCAGTAAAATAATAGAAATAAGAATTCTTCTTCAAATTTGGTGGTAATTTAGCCAGTCGGTGGTATCTCCATTCCTCTCCTTATCAAATTATTATTTTCCTAATTAATTTTACCGTCAAATTTGAAGAAGAACCAAATAACTTGTATGAGGAAAGATAGAAATTCCTCCAACTACCCAAAATCATCAAGGGGAATTTCTTCTTTCCGTGAGAACAGTCTTTTTATTCCGGTAGAACTCCTGTGACAACATTATTGCATTTGAAATCATCTATTGCATACTCGGTGGGCCGATACCAAGTCACATAATGAAATGCTCCTCCGGGTTTATTGTCTGTAAGTATTGTCTTACCGTCAATTGTTACCGGAATCATTATCGTCTTTTCTCCTTCAGTCGCCGTCTCATAAGTAAATTCGATTTCAGTTGCAAACTCTACATTTCTCCATGTAATAATCGTTTGCTCACCTGATTTGGTTATGGACGAATAACGGGCGTTAATTAGACCGGATTTATAACTGTTTCCATAAGATTTTCCACTGGCTTCTACCACTAATGATTCATTGCCATACAAGTCCTTGGTTACAATCTCAAAAGAATAAGTGCCTTCAGGCATATCTTCCAGCAATACCGGAACACCATTAACACCGGAAGCCGGCAGCTCTTTTACCAGAGAATTCTGACGAACATTCCAATAAATAACACACTCTTTAATACGTTGTGCTGTATAGAACAGGTCCAACTGAATGCGTTCATTTCCGGGGCGAACCACTACCGCATCCACTTTTGCTGCATAAATATGTTCTCCCTGATCCAAATAAGGCTGATGCAAATCATTCATATCAGAGCAAGAAACAAGAAAGGATATTAGCACAATCCATAGATAATTATAATTATTCTTCATTTTCATTTTTCTTTAATTTAGTCATTTCTTATTTAGGAAATTCAAAGCCTTCCGGTCTGCCCCACATCTGGAACTCCATGAAGCACATGAATAATCCGCCACTCCAGGTTTCGAGCACTTCAACACGATAATATTTATATGCCGGCATATTTACATCAATATCAAAGTCCTCGCCTTGTCTTGCATATTCCAGATCTTCATTTGTATTTACCGATGAATTTGAAGGTTTTATTGATTCAAATTCTCCCACCGGTTCCCATTTGAGATATTCTTCCGGATTGCTTTCATTATCAATTTGGGCACCTGCCAACGGATAATCATTTCTACCCAACAATCTGAAACGTTTCAAGTTTCCATGCGTATATTCATAATCCTTACGTTGCTGTATCCTGATACGGCTTAGTTTTACCGGACCTTGTTTCACGTTAAACGTAAAATAAGCAGGCCAATATCCATCAGCTTTCGACTGATATCCGGTGGTAGTATTATCATCGAATAGACGATTCAATGTCCACCCCCAGTCAACGGGCGCACTATGACTTTGCATTGGTTCTATTGATTTAGCCGGGACTCTTTCCTCAAACATTGGCGTCAAGGTGATGTCCTGTTTGTCCGTTATGTTATCCCAACGGTCCGAGACGTAATATCTCAACTTTGTATCTTCCGCTGCCATGCCACGAATCTTGCGGACACCATTTTTGGCTTTGGTATAGATTTTCTCTAAAGAGACATACTCGTTCTTCTCGTTCATGACATCAATATTAATCACAATATTCGATTCTGTCGGATTATTGTAAGTTACATTAATGCCTCCGAAAGCAGCTTCCAGTTTCAATTCTTTCTGTACGCCAAAAATGGGTGCTTCCAATGGTTGCACTTTCACTTCCAGCGGTTCCGATTCATTCTGGCTTCTATCTACCGATACCAAAGTCACAAGACGTTCATTCGTGTCTCCAAACCCTTGTAATTCAAGTATATTAGTATATACCGAAGATTTTACTTCCGACCTTTGCCCGTTATTTAAAATAAATGTCGCTTTCACATACAGCAAATCTTCATCATCCGGAAGTGTATAAGTCAACAAGGCTCCTCCCGGGGTATTTTGCACTTGTACCCCGGTCACATTTTGGGGAGGCATATTATCTACCGGGGTTTGCCCGACACTTTCTTCTGCACAACTATATAGTAATATAGCAATGCATAACATATTTATGATGCCAACGATCTTTTTCATAATTCTTCTTTTTAAATTACCAGCCATAATTTTGTACCAGATTCTTGTTAACCGTCAAGTTATACTCCTTAATAGGCCAAAGATATTCTTTGCGGGTGAAGCTGCGACGATCTATTGATATTACATTATAATAATCCTCTTTATCTGCTCCGTCTATGTTCCAAGTGCGAACATCTTTGTTCAATTCATTCTCCGCTTCCTTCCACCTGCGTAAATCCCAGGTGCGAGCGCCTTCCATAGCCAGCTCAATACGACGCTCACGATGAATAATCTCACGAAGACCCTCTTTACTCAACGGCTTATCCGGGTAAATGGAATATTTTTGCCAAGCTTCCTTAACTCCTTTCAATCCGGCACGTTTGCGCACTAAATCCAAGTATTTGTATGCATCATCCGGTGGGGTGGATGCAGATTCGTTCAATGTTTCTGCATACAACAAATATAAATCGGCCACTCGGATTATCGGGAACGGAATCCTTCCGTCACCTCCCCATGTACCGGAACCTCCTGTTGAAGTATCCATTAACGGGCTATGCAGTTTCTTTGCCCAATATCCTGTAAAACTGTACGACTCTCCTGATTTTCCGGCTATCTCTGTACTTGCATTACCTGCATAAGCTCTAATATAACGTACTTCATCCTTGTTGTTATAATCTTTTCTCTTAAAGTCATATTTTCCGTTTCCCCACCAGATAGCTCTGTTGAAACCGATAGAGGCATAAAAACGAAGTTCACGGTCGAAATGCAAGCCGGCGGTATATTCGCCTTCCCGGATATACCATTTATATTCTGAAGTAGCCAGACGGGGTTCATAACGATGTTGATAGTCAAATTCACGGTCTTCTTCCATAGGTACGCCATTCTTGGTGTAATAAGCTTCCACTACATCAAATGTAGGGGAAAACAATTGCGATACCCACACTTGTGAGGCTTCTTTCGCAGAAACCTTACAACTAGTATATCTTTGTACTCGGTCAACAAAATGATTCTTCACAGATCCCCATACAGTTTCCTTATTCCATTTGGAGATCATTATAGCACGGAGATAATACTCTTGTTTTAAAGTATCAACCTCTACACCTACCAGTTCGGGAATCATAGGAACATCTTCGGGAAAAAGTAAACCTCCGTCAGCTGCTTCGATTGCATCAATCGCGGCTTTACACGCATCGGCTGCCAGTTTCCATTTGTTATCATCTTTTTCAATACTAAACAGATGTACATTTCTGTTATCCACCACATTGGCATAATCCGGATTACCATTGAATAAAGGACTTGCTGACATTGTCAACAATTGCGCCTTTACACTCAAAGCAATCGCTTTCGTTGCACGCCCCATTTCATTACTTCGGTCTTGTATCTTCTCTGGAAGATCTACAATGGCTTCGTCCAACAAGTTACTGACATATTGCACACATTCGTCAAACGGAGTACGATACTGTGCCATTTGCTCCGGAGTATCGGAAACCGGCTGGTTCTCCTTTATCAAAACGATCGGACCATACATACGCATCAGGTAGAAATGATAAAATGCTTTCAAGAATTTCACTTCCGCCACCCAACGTTTGCGTTCGTATTCTTCCAGGTCATAAGGACGGTTTACATTTTCCAGGAAAATATTACAGTCGCGAATTGCCTTGTAAAGAGGTTGCCCGAACCAGACTTTACCAAATTGGTTGGATTGTTCTTCGTATTGGCCATCCCAAGTATTGCCTATCGGATTCGTTTTATTCTGAAGTCCGAATGTCAGTCCCCACATTTTGCGATCTAACCCATTTTTTACTGTGGTCATTTCACCAAAATAAAACTCATCCGCCCCCTGAAAGTCAGGAGTCTCAATAAAGTCTCCCATTGCGGGCAAATAACTGTAACACGTGAACAGGTATCCTTCGCAAGCGTGCCGATTAGCAAAAGCATGATCGAGCGTCGGAACATTATCGGGCACAACATCCAGATAATCACTGCATGAAGAAACGAATAATCCCGCCATTAAGACGATAATTACATTCTTTGTTGTCCTTTTTATTGTATTAAATTTCATCTTTTTCAAGTTTAAGGATTAACTAAAAGTTTAATTGAACACCTGCATTAATAACCATTTGAACAGGATATCCCAAGCCTTTGCCTCCCATTTCAACATCCCAAAGTTTGAATTTGCTGAATGTTAACAGATTGGTACCACTCAAATAGAATCTGAGCATACTTATATGAGCTTTCTTTGTTATCTTTTCCGGAATAGTATACCCCATTTCTACTGATTTTAACCGTAAAAACGAACCGTCTCTCATGAACCACGTACTCTTCTGATAGTTGTTCGTTCTTTTTGTTGCAGACAAACGAGGCCATAAAGCATACAAGTTACGATTTTCTTCGGACCAATGATCGTCAGCATAAGCCTTCAATAAGGTTCTTTGGTTGCCAATGAAAGGAGCTGTGTTTTCCGGATCAATCCAGAATGAAGAACGTGCCGATCCTTGGAAGAAGCATGAGAGATCAAAACCTTTGTAACCGGCAGAAAAACCAAAGCCATATATGATTTCAGGAGAAGTCGGGTATCCAATGGGAACCATATCCGTTTCTGTAATCTGACCATCTCCATTAATATCTTTATACTTAATATCACCTGCCATTGCTTTCTGATTATCAAAACTCTGTACGGGCGAATTTGCAACATCTGCTTCATCGACAAACAATCGTTCAGCAACATATCCCCATGTCTGTGCCAAGCTATTTCCTTCGCGCCTACGCCATGGAGTATCAGAATAATCCGGTTCTTCATATTTCGAATATTCACTGGTTGCATAAGTAAAATTGCCACGTACCATTAACCACATACCATTAGAAAAAGAGTGGTTGTAATCAACAGAGGCTTCAAAACCATGACTTTTTGCTTCACCGACATTGGCTGAAGGATTTGTTTGCAAACCAATAAAAGAAGGGACGTGCGCACGCGTCATTAAGATATTTTTACGACGTTCACTAAAATAATCAGCTATAATCTCTACTTTGTCAAACAAACCTATCTCAACGCCGAAATCTGTTTTATATGCTGTTTCCCATGAGATATCTTCATTGGGATAGCGGACAAACGAAACACCACCGCCAGGATGCGAATAACTCAAATCAGTACCAAAAGCAATGTTTTTGCCAGCATCTGCCACGTTCACGTTTGACAGATAGAAGAAACGGTCTTTGGTATTTCCAATAGCGTCATTACCTACCAAACCATAAGTTGCTTTCAGTTTCAACTTGTTCATCACTTTCTTCCAACTTTCCGGATAGAAATGTTCGTTTGAAATAATATAGCCGGCGCCTATTGAAGGGAAGAATCCCCATCTGTTCTTTTTGGCAAACCTCTCGGAACCATTATAACCAAAGTTTAATTCTCCAAAATAACGACTGTCATACGAATAAGTGGCACGTCCGGCAAGACCTATATTCCGGTGAGGCAACGAAAGTAGTAAAGAGCCTGCATTGGCTTCTTTATATTCACGCATCGTTCCTACAAGTAATCCTGTTACCGTATGTTTTTCATTAAAAACACGGTTATAATCTACGGCCGCTTCCAAATAATAAGAAGTATTGATTGTCTTGGGACCTTCTGTGTATTGAAGCGCTTCCGAACCTTTATCTTCATTCAAAGCACTAAGTTGATATGTGTTTGTAAACTTGTCGTATGAGTCCAGACGATAGAAGAATGGCACATACTGTCTACTTACATCAAAATATGAATAACGATTTGTGTTTGCTAATACGCGTGCATTCAGCCCTTTAGTAATAAACTCCAAATTCTGCTTCAACTCTACCTGAGCTACTATGGTAGTGGCTGAATAATCTTTATACCCCTTCACCAACTCGGCATAAGGATTTGTATAGTCCGCATTGGTTCCCGCATTACCGAATAAGATATTGGGTGCATTCTTATATCTCTCGTCCGGCTGATATACGGGTTGGAACATGACCGGATTAGTGTTCATTACCATTTCATAGAATTTACTACCATCTTTTAGTGGTCCGGTATAATCATCAAAAGTACCATACATACGTACTACAACTTCTGTACTTTTTGTCATATTGATATTAACCGTAGCTCGCATTATCATTCTTTGCAACGATATATTGTTATTAAAACTATTTTTCCCATTGACTTGCAATAAACCACTATCTTTACTATAACTTCCTGATAAATAATAACGGGCTACTTTACCTCCGCCACTGATATTGAAATTAAAACGATGATTGATTGCCTGATCTTTAAACAGCATTTCTTTCCAGTCAATAGCCGGATACACCTGTGGATTTAATCCTGCTGCCGTAGATGCAATCTTTTCTTCAGAATAAGGCAAGGCCCCTAACGGATCACGTGTACGAACTGCTTCATTATGCAACTTCATATAAGTGATAGGATCTGCCAAATCAACAGTCCTGGTAGGACGTGACATTGCCAGTTCATAACGAATAGAAACTTTAGCTTTTCCTTCGGAACCTTGTTTTGTGCTAACCAAGATAACCCCATTAGCACCTCGCGAACCATATAATGCGGCAGCAGTAGCATCTTTCATGACAGAAAAACTTGCAATATCATCTGTTTGAAGTCTTGCCAGGTCGTCCGTACCCATTTCAATCCCATCAATGAGAATTAAAGGATTGGCACGGGTCTCACCCTCGAAGGTAGTGACACCACGTACAAAGAACTGAGCATTGTCTTTACCCGGCTCACCGCTAGTTTGGTAAGATATGATTCCCGACATACGCCCTGCTAGTGCGGTAGTAAGGTTACTGGAGGGAACTTTCAATTCTGCAGGTTTGATAGTTGAAACAGAAGCAATTACACTCTCCTTTTTCTGTTTTGCAAAAGCCACAACGGTGACCTCCTCCAACTCATCAATTTTCGGTTTCATACGAATCACATACGTACTTTTATCAGTCACCTTAATACGGGCATTCTGATAACCCAAATATGAAACTTCCAACTCCTGATTCGGAAAAGCACTCAATGTGAATTTTCCGTCCATATCTGTTATTCCACCTCCTGCTACGCCTATAACAACGACCGTGGCGCCAATAACAGGTTCTTCATTTTCATCAAGAACCGTACCCTTGATTTGCTTTTTAGATTTTTGATTTATCTCCTGAGTTATAGGAGTTGCTATATCAGTTGGCACTGCGTATGCAGATAGCGAACATAGGCATGTACCAACAAGAAGAGTAAATAAAGAATATTTTTTTTTCATGTTATAAGTATTAAAAATAAAGTTTGATTTGAAATTATTTTCCAAAATTTCTTTTCACAATAGTTATTCTCCCATAGGCGTTTTGTTTTAGAGTTTATATTAAAAATATCTCCCGGTAGTTTTCTAAAAATATTTAGTATTAAGTCTAAATGAATTGCAGTAGATTTACCAAGTTCTACTGAGACTTATTTTGCATAATAGAGAAGTCTGTAAAATATTTGAGAGCGAAAAGCAACAAAAGGACTTATTTTAGAAGTAAAATATGGCTGAATATTGGATTAGAAACCTTTCATCAATGATAAAACGAATATTTTAATAAAATATTTTATTAAATAAATGGTTTATTCTAAATTTATACATATATTTGCAGCAGGTTAATATGTTTGTAGTAGATATTATATAACTAATAAATTCTTTAAAGACGACAATACCAAGTCTCAGTAGAACTTGGTAATAAAAGAAAATAAAAAAATGACATAACCCAAAGAGGTTATGTCATTTTTTTATTTATTGGTTATTGCTTATAAATATGCTTTATGCTAAATTACATTTTCTAGTTTAAGGGTCCATGCATAATTGCATGGCATTTCATCATAATATAGAGAAGGCACTGTGATTACAATATCCTCTCCTTTCTGTTTCCAAACAATCTTTTTGTCTAATCCCAACATGGAGATTCTAGTTTTATTCGTTACTTTTATTCCTTTCAAAATAACAGTAGGTTTGGGATATTGAGGCAAAATGGCATATACGTCATTTCCTTTTTTTGTAAAAAACACCTCTTTCACGGCATATCCAGGTTCGGGATGAATGGTTTGTTTGAGAATCTCATTTCCACTGACATAATGTTTGCCTTTGGGTTTCCATTCTCTATTGCCTTTTGACCATTGGAAAGATTGCTTCCACATACGTGTACCGTATATAGCTTCACCATTCACACGTAGCCAATCACCAATTTGTAATAACCGTTCTTGCATTATAGGAGGAATTTTTCCGTTTGCATTAGGACCAATACCTAACAGTAAATTTCCACCTTGACTAACCACATTAACCAAAGTCAGCACCAAGGCTTGTGGTAATGTGTAGTCTTCCAGATCTTCATTCTGATTAAAACCAAATGAGAAACCTATGCCACGACACTCCTCCCAAGGCTTATTATATGTACTATTTGTATTACTATATTCTCGGGTATAATAATCCCCATGTTTGCGCCCGGTATTATTAGCCCAACGATCATTTACCACAATACTATCTTTCACCGGAGATTCTGAATAAAGCCAGGATAATGTACGTTCTACCTGCCATATCTTATCATTCATAGAATCGGGACCGTCTGCCCAAATCAGATCCGGTTTATAATTATTGACCAGGTCTTTTAATTGTGGGAAAAAGTGGCGTTCATAGAATAAATCCATTGTCTCACGATTATATAACGGATTATCCCACTCCCGCAATGAAAAATAACATCCTACTTTCAAATCGGTCTTACGCAAAGCATTTACATATTCTCCAACCAAATCACGATGCGCGCCAATTTCCATACTATTCCAGGGTCTTCCGTATGATTTGGAAGCTTCTTTACTCGGCCATAACGCAAATCCTTCATGATGTTTAGTCGTAAGCACTATATATTTAGCGCCGGCACGCTTAAAAAGATCCGCCCATTCGTTAGCATCATAACTCATGGCTTTAAACATAGGAGCAAAATCAGCATAAGTGAAATCCTCACCGTACATTTTCTTATGGTAGTCATAAACTTCTGTCCCGGTAAAATCTCCATTTCCAAGTAGAGTCTTCCGGTCCAACCAGTATTTATACCATTCCGAATAAGTGCCCTTGGGCGACCACATTGGTACCGAATACAAGCCCCAGTGGATAAAAATCCCAAACTTTGCATTCTCAAACCAGGAAGGGACAGGTCTTGTATCTAAGGACTCCCATGCAGGAGCATAAGTTTTTTGCCCCATTAAAGAAATAGATACCAAACAAAAAATAGCAATCAGATGTGTTTTCATCGTTTTCAAAATTAAACAGTTATTGTACTATTCTTTAAAGACATTGGCAAATATATTAAAAAATATAATTAATTGGATCATTTATTATTATATTATTTAATATGTAGGGCAGGTTAAGTTATTATACATGGCGGAATAGAACTTTATTCTTCAAAGCATATCGCTCGTCCACGACTCTATCTGTGGGGAAAAATGTAAAGATCAACCGCCATTCTCCTTTGTGATAAACGAACTTACGACCGTTTGCGCCTCGAAGAATTATTTCATATTTTTCCCATAGAAAGGCTTCAATACGTTCCGGCATTTCGCAGCCCATTGCCGAAAACTCCACTGTAATGAAGAAATGTGGAATAGATATTCCGGCAACTTCCTGAAATATACGATCGATTATTGTCATTTCTTAGCTTCTTTTGATACCTCCAAGAGCTTTCCGTATGCATCAAATGACCTTCGCGAAGCTAACGAAATGGTTATCATCAGCGACAACATGGATGCAGTGAATGTGATCACCATAATCATCATCTGATATTTGATAGCCACATTCGGACTGCTTCCTCCCAAAATCTGTCCTATCATTGTTCCCGGAAGGGCTACTAGTCCCATTACGGCAATATTGGCAATCAACGGGCTGAAGGATTTGATAATAGCTTGTTTGATAAATGGTGCCTGCGCTTCTTGTCGCGTAGCTCCATTTCCCAATAAATATCGGTATAGTTGTTGCTCACGTTTCAGGCCACTATAATATGTATTCAAAGCAATCACATTGCTCGATAGCATATTTCCCATTAGGATTCCGAAGATCGGAATAAAGTACTGGGCGCTAAAAATATTATCCAGTTGAAGCACAATACCTATAAAATATAATCCGACCAATATTACACTGCACAAGAATCCCACAGTAATGGGAATCAGTAAGATGCGTCGTTTCAGTCCGGTCCGTACCAATGCTGTTTGTCCCGCAACGAATATCATAACAATGACCCAAAGAAAATTAATCCAGGGGTTATTCCATAAAAAGAGATATTTCAGATAAATGCCGATAAAAAATAATTGAATAATCATTCGGAGTGTGCCTATCACAGCAGGTTTCAACAATCCCGTCTTAAATTTCCATAGATAGAAAAAGGGAATGGCAAGCAGCAGCAAGCCAACAAAAAGATTATAATATGATATATCAATGGTTCCCACAACAAGTTTCGTTTTATATCGTCCTAACAGATTTCGTTTATAATTCTATTAAATAATGGCATCCCGAAGCAAAGTCCTTATCATGCGATACCGCCAAAACAGCTGCCCCTTTTTCTGCCTGCCGTCGGAAAAAAGCCAGTACTTTGTCTGTCGATCCGGTATCTAATGCCGATGTCGGTTCATCAATTACAATCAACGGCTTATTGAGCAATGCGGCCACAGCTAACATAATGCGCTGGCGCTGTCCACCCGAAACCTCATTTACTCTTTTAAAGTATAATTCATGCTCCAACCCCAACTCGTCAAAACACATAAAAAGCCTTTCTTCCGAAAAAGGAACGGAACGGTTTACTTTCAGCTCGAATGGCAAAGATACCATTTCTTTTACCCATTCGAAAGGTAACGCCAGTTCTTGGGGAATCCATGCAATCTGGCGGCGGACAAGATCAATGGTTGATTTATCCAGTAACGTCCCGCCTACTTTAATAGTCCCCTCATATAATGGCACAAAGCCCATTACGGCGTTTAGTAAGGAAGTCTTTCCACAACCGGATTGTCCTACGATACAGGCTGTCTCTCCCTTCTCCAATTTCATTTCAAAACCGGAAAAAAGGACTTCTGTTCCAAAAGCGATACAGGCATTATTGATATGTAACATGGCGTTTTTAATTCTTTCTTTCCGGCAAAGGTACTATTTTCTTGAAAAACGTTATCTTTGCCTCACTAATTAATTCGAGAAAAGTTATGATACTAAACGAAAGAGATGCCCGTCACGAGCATATATTGCAGGTTGCCCGTCAGATGATGACAGCTGCACGTACTGCTCCGAAGGGAAAGGGAATTGATATTATTGAAGTGGCCTTAATCACTGATGAAGAGATTAAACAACTATCCGATACAATGGTTGCTATGGTTGAAGAGCACGGAATGAAATTTTTCCTTCGTGACGCTGACAACATCTTAAATGCCGAATGTGTTATATTAATAGGAACGCGCGAGCAAGCGCAGGGCTTGAATTGTGGCCATTGTGGATTTACAACCTGTGCCGGGCGTACGGAAGGAGTCCCTTGCGCAATAAATAGTATTGATGTAGGTATCGCTATTGGTTCCGCTTGTGCCACAGCCGCCGATATGCGCGTAGACACACGTGTCATGTTCTCTGCCGGACTGGCAGCACAACGCCTGAACTGGCTGAAAGACTGCAAAATGGTTATGGCAATTCCTGTAAGTGCATCCTCCAAGAATCCGTTTTTCGACCGGAAGCCTAAACAGGAAACCAAGGCTTAACACCGTGTATGGCCGAGTTAAATTAAACAATTTATATAAACTTAAATAGATTAGTCTAATGGGAATTATGGTTGGACTCCCCAGCCCCAGTGGTTCGGAGAAGGATTTACAATTAAATTTCGGAAAGAATATGACCGTACAGGTGGAAATGAGAGCTCCTCATCTGCCTGCCGAATGGCATACGCAAAGCGGCATACAATTAACATGGCCACACGCCGGTACGGACTGGGCATATATGCTGACAGAAGTACAGGAGTGTTTTATAAACATAGCCCGGGAAATAGCAGAACGTGAATTACTCCTGATTGTCACTCCCGAACCGGAAGCCGTGAGAGAACAGATCGCTTCAAGCGTAAATATGGATAACGTCCGTTTCTTGGAATGTGAAACCAACGACACATGGGCGCGTGACCATGGTGCTATCACCATGATAGACAACGGCACTCCTTCCCTGCTCGACTTCACATTCAATGGTTGGGGGTTAAAGTTTGCCTCCGACTTGGATAATCGAATTACCCGACACGCCGTAGAAGCGGAAGTATTAAAAGGTCATTATGTCAATCGTCTCGGTTTCGTCCTTGAAGGAGGTTCTATCGAAAGCGACGGTATGGGTGTTCTACTCACCACTTCCGAATGCCTGCTCTCTCCCAACCGGAACGGACAACTCAACCAAGTAGAGATAGAAGAATACCTGAAATCAACCTTCTATCTGCAAAAGATTCTTTGGCTGGATCATGGTTATCTGGCAGGTGATGACACTGACAGCCATATCGACACTCTAGCACGTTTTTGTTCTACAAATACCATTGCTTATGTGAAATGTGACGATAAAGAGGATGAGCATTACGAAGCACTGCGCGCAATGGAAGAACAACTGAAGACATTCCGTACGCTGGCAGGAGAACCTTATCGTCTGTTAGCTTTGCCTATGGTCGATAAGATAGAAGAAAATTGCGAACGTCTGCCTGCCACATACGCTAATTTTCTGATAATGAATGATGCCGTTCTCTATCCTACATACAACCAGCCGGCAAACGACCGGAAAGCAGGTGAAGTACTGCAACAAGCATTTCCCAAACATGAGATAGTAGGAATTGATTGCCGTGCGCTTATCAAGCAACACGGTTCTTTACATTGTGTCACTATGCAATATCCACAAGGAGTTATTAAATAAACAGTCATTATGAGAAAGATAAAAGTAGGATTGATACAGCAATCCAATACCGCAGATATACGAATGAATTTAATGAATCTTGCGAAAAGTATTGAGGCTTGTGCTGCTCATGGCGCACAGTTGATTGTACTTCAAGAATTACATAATTCGCTTTATTTCTGTCAGACAGAGAATACTAATTTGTTCGATCTTGCCGAACCGATTCCCGGTCCTTCCACCGGATTTTATTCGGAACTGGCAGCAGCTAATAGAGTGGTTCTTGTCACCTCTCTTTTTGAGAAACGTGCTCCCGGGCTCTATCATAATACTGCCGTTATTTTTGACCGTGACGGAAGCATTGCAGGAAAATACCGTAAAATGCACATTCCTGATGATCCTGCCTACTACGAGAAGTTCTATTTCACTCCCGGAGATATAGGGTTTGAACCGATCCAGACTTCTTTAGGAAAACTTGGAGTATTGGTATGTTGGGATCAATGGTATCCGGAAGCTGCCCGTCTAATGGCGCTGAAAGGTGCAGAACTTTTAATTTATCCTACTGCTATCGGCTGGGAAAGTAGCGATACGGATGATGAGAAAGCTCGTCAACTCAATGCATGGATTATCTCCCAACGTGCCCATGCTGTTGCAAACGGTCTTCCTGTTATTTCCGTCAACCGTGTAGGACATGAACCCGATCCTTCGGGACAGACTAACGGTATTCTATTTTGGGGAAATAGCTTTGTGGTCGGTCCGCAAGGAGAATTCTTAGCGCAAGCAGGTAATGACCGTCCGGAGAATATGGTCGTCGAAATAGATATGGAACGTTCGGAAAATGTACGCCGTTGGTGGCCATTCTTGCGTGACCGTCGGATTGACGAATACGAAGGACTGACTAAACGCTTTCTGGACTAGAGTTTGAGATATAATCAATAGTCGTATATTAAAAAACGAAAGGCACAGAGTTTTAATTTTACATTTCACTCTGTGCCCTTTCTATATACTGTATAATGGACTTCTTATTGGAAAGTTATCTTTTTATTAGCCAAAAAATTGGCACCTCCATAAATAAACAAGCCCAGAAATTGCGCAAGATATTCATTAACGTCCAATCCTTCTACTAACAGGATAAGAAATAAGAATTGTGCGGTGTAAGCCACTCCGAAAGCAGAGCAAAAGAGCAGTATCTGTTTCCAGAGACTGTTCTTTTTGTTTTCTACGGGAAATATCCAGTACTTACACCAGATAAAATTATGAATCTGAGCTATCAGGTACGCCGTTATATTAGCCACCATATAGTCACCGTCGAATGATATTTCTTTCATCATTAACCATACAACCAACGCCATAATCAAAGCGTTCATTGTACCGATTACTATAAAACGGAATATACGTACTGATTCTTTCACTCTCCTTCCTTGATATCAACGATCAAATTCAATTCGTCAAGTTGAGTCTGGTCAATAGCAGACGGCGCATCCAACATTACATCACGTCCTGAGTTGTTCTTCGGGAACGCAATACAGTCGCGGATAGAATCGAGCCCGGCAAACAGAGATACCCAACGGTCAAGTCCGTATGCCAAACCACCGTGAGGAGGTGCACCGTACTTAAACGCATTCATCAGGAAGCCAAATTGTGCCTGTGCTTTTTCAGGTGTAAAGCCCAGAATCTCGAACATCTTAGCTTGCAGCTGTGCATCGTGGATACGGATAGAACCGCCGCCAACTTCCACACCGTTAATAACCATATCATATGCGTCAGCGCGCACAGCAGCAGGATCTGTATCCAGCAAAGGAATATCTTCTTCTTTCGGATGAGTGAACGGATGATGCATAGCCATTAGACGGCCTTCCTCTTCACTCCATTCGAACATCGGGAAGTCTATCACCCAAAGGCAAGCAAACTTGTTCTTATCACGCAATCCTAATTGAGAACCCATTTCCAAACGAAGCTCACAAAGTTGCTTACGTGTCTTCATCACATCATCACCGGACAGGATCAAGATCAAATCACCCGGTTTCGCACCGAACGCTTCTTTCATCTGCTGCAATACTTCTTGGGTATAGAACTTATCTACGCTCGATTTCACCGTTCCATCTGCTTCGACGCGGGCATATACCATACCTTTCGCACCAATCTGCGGTTTCTTCACAAACTCAGTCAATGCATCCAGTTGCTTACGGGTATAGGTTGCAGCACCTTCCGCACAGATACCACCCACGTAAGCAGCATTATCAAATACAGAAAATCCGTGGCCTTTCATGATATCCATTAGTTCCACAAATTTCATACCGAAACGTAAGTCTGGCTTATCACTACCATAATATTTCATGGCATCTGCCCAAGACATACGCAGGAACGGTTCGGTTAGTTCCACACCACGAAGGGTTTTAAACAGATGTTTAGCCATTCCTTCGAAAGTGGCGATAATGTCTTCCTGCTCAACGAAACTCATTTCACAGTCAATCTGTGTGAATTCCGGCTGACGGTCGGCACGCAGGTCCTCATCGCGGAAGCATTTTGCAATCTGGAAATAACGGTCGAAACCGGAAACCATTAGTAGTTGCTTCAAAGTCTGCGGAGACTGTGGAAGTGCATAGAACTGTCCCGGGTTCATACGTGAAGGCACAACAAAATCACGTGCACCTTCCGGAGTGGAACCGATCAATACAGGCGTTTCTACTTCGATGAAACCTAACTTGTCAAGATAGGTACGGACTTCGATTGTCATCTTATGACGTAACTCCAAATTAGAGCGGACAGCATTACGACGCAAATCCAGATAACGGTATTTCATACGGATATCGTCACCGCCGTCCGTGTTATCTTCAATTGTAAACGGAGGAGTCATTGCAGTATTCAGTACGTTCAGTTCGGAAACAATGATTTCAATGTCTCCGGTAGGAATATTTGCATTCTTGCTGAAACGTTCGTTTACCGTTCCTTTCACCTGAATAACGAATTCACGTCCCAATTTATTGGCACGTTCACAGAGTTCTGCGTTTACTTCTTCATTAAAAACCAATTGGGTAATACCGTAACGGTCGCGAAGGTCAATAAAGGTCATGCCCCCCATTTTACGGCTGCGTTGCACCCAGCCGGACAACGTAACTTGCTTATTTACGTCAGAGATTCTCAGTTCTCCACATGTATGCGTTCTGAACATATATTTTATTATTTAGATAATTATCACTCGTGTTTCTAATTTTGGACGAGCCAAAACTTTGCAAAAGTACGCAATAATTTGTAATTCGTGAGTAGTAATTAATAAATTTATTACCCCTTTTTCGTCAGTTTCTTTAATATCTTCTTGTTTCTATCTGTTATATTATCTACAATCGCTTCATTCATTAATTTGATTCCGTTCATGTACTCCTGTGCTCTTTGAAGCACATTTGCCGCATCTTTTTCTGCTGCTTGTGGCACTACCACACGCAAACCTCTCTGAATCAATTCAATATTCACATCAGCATCCGTTTCCATAGGATCACCGTCGAAATGTACCACACCCGGAGCGGTTCTACGAATACACAATCGTCTACAACGGAATGTTTTGATACGGCTATTCTGATCAATAGTCTTATTGAATAACTGAAAAGCGAGTGAAGGAACATCTAAAACGGTAAACGGTTCGAGAATGGTCACATCCAGCAATCCATCTGTCAGTGTAGCTTGCGGAGCGATATATGCATTGTTTCCATACTGCGAAGCGTTACCGCATGCAATAAGAAAAGCTTTGTATTTGGTTACTCCATTTTCCGTTTCCAGTTCATAAGTTTCTGGCTGATATTTAAGACTTTCCTGCAATGTCTTTTCCAGATAAGTCAATAACCCACGTTTGCCGGCATGCGCAAACTTCAAGCTAACAAAAGCATCGAAGCCGACTCCGCAGGTACAGAAAAAATCTGTTCCGTTAATCTTGCCATAATCTATTACGTCCATGCAACCTTCATTAAGCACTTCCAATGCTTTCTTCGGTTCCATGGGTATATGCAGGTGCCGTGCAAGTCCATTGCCCGAGCCACAAGGAATGATTCCCAAAGCGGTATCCGTATGCACCAACGAACGAGCTATCTCATTGATCGTTCCGTCTCCTCCGATAGCTACTACTATATCTGCCTTTTCCTCGGCAGCTTTCGCGGCTATTTCTACTGCATGACCGGCTCTCTCTGTATACACTACTTCCCAAGAGTATCTCGCCTTGTCTATTTTTTCATTCAGCAAGCTAAGAATCAATTCCTTACTTTGTGTACCCGAAATAGGATTGACGACGAATATTATTTTCTTCATTCTTTCGTTCATGCTATTCTTGTCGATTGTAGACGACAAAAGTAATACAAATATATTAAATTTTAATCTATTAGAGGTTTCTAATCATACGAAGGCAACTTTTTTCCCTTAAAAAGAACAGATAAAAGCAAATTTTGTTATCTTTGCCCCCTGTTTTAAACACTTGTTAAGAAAAAAGGATTATTAGATCATCAGCGAGTGATCTGAGTATGAGTATAATAAATTATAATTCATGGGATTATTACAAGAGAAGTTAGCTAAGTACGACCTGCCACAAAAGTTTATGGCACAGGGCGTTTACCCATATTTCCGTGAGATTGAAGGAAAACAGGGTACAGAAGTAGAAATGGGCGGACACGAAGTGTTGATGTTCGGTTCCAACGCATACACTGGCCTTACGGGAGATGAAAGAGTTATTGAAGCAGGTATACAAGCCATGCACAAGTATGGTTCCGGTTGTGCCGGTTCACGTTTTTTGAACGGTACGCTTGATCTGCATGTCCAACTGGAGAAAGAACTGGCCGCCTTTGTAGGTAAAGATGAAGCGCTTTGTTTCTCAACCGGTTTCACAGTTAATTCCGGAGTTATTCCTGCATTGACAGACCGCAATGATTATATCATTTGTGATGATCGTGACCACGCTTCGATCGTAGACGGTCGTCGTCTTTCCTTCTCCCAGCAATTAAAATATAAGCACAATGATATGGCTGATTTGGAAAAGCAACTGCAAAAGTGCAATCCAGATTCAGTAAAACTGATTATCGTTGACGGCGTATTCTCCATGGAAGGCGATTTGGCAAACTTACCTGAAATTGTACGTTTGAAACATAAGTACAATGCTACTATCATGGTAGATGAAGCTCATGGTTTAGGTGTATTCGGAAAGCAGGGACGCGGTGTTTGTGACCACTTCGGATTAACTCATGAGATTGATCTGATTATGGGTACTTTCAGCAAGTCTTTGGCTTCTATCGGTGGTTTTATCGCTGCTGACTCTTCTATCATCAACTGGTTGCGTCACAATGCTCGTACATATATATTTAGTGCATCCAATACTCCGGCTGCTACTGCATCTGCTTTAGAAGCTCTTCATATCATTCAGAATGAGCCGGAAAGACTCGAAGCTCTGTGGGAAGCTACCAACTATGCTTTGAAACGTTTCCGTGAGGCAGGTTTCGAAATCGGTGCTACCGAATCACCTATCATTCCTCTTTATGTACGTGATACAGACAAGACTTTCATGGTTACTAAACTGGCTTTCGATGAAGGGGTATTCATAAATCCGGTTATTCCACCCGCATGTGCTCCACAAGACACATTGGTGCGTGTGGCATTAATGGCTACTCATACAAAAGAGCAGATTGACCGTGCTGTTGAGAAGTTAGTAAAAGCATTCAAGGCTTTGGATATTTTGTAATCAGTATTAGAATCATATAAAAAAGCTACTTTCCTGATTCCATAAAAAGGGAAGTAGCTTTTTTTATTTATTGGATGAAATGTATGTTCACATATTAAATTACATCATTTCTGTTTCGCATAGCGAATCTCCATTCCCCGATTATCCAAAACTAACGAGTCAGCCGTTATTTTTTTTATCTTCATTGTATCTATAAACTCAATTGTCTGCCCATTGCCAATACTGTTTCCTGCCAGAATCAGTTGATCACCTTCCTGCTTCCAATTTTTATAAACTAATGTAGCCATATTAACGGAAGATGCAATACCACCTTCTTCCAGTTTAATACCCTGCACTTGGTCTTCCATTCCTGGGATAGGCTCAATCCATACTCCTGTGACGGAAGCAGAGTTTCCACTACATGCAGCCAATAGCCCTGTCAACAAAGTTGTTGCCAACATTTTCTTTTTCATAATTCTACGTTATTGTTAGATTAATTATTTATTGATTCCGGTTTTTCTTTCCTATCACAATCACTTTTTGAGCGGTCGGTATAGTATTTAACCCGGGTTCTTCCTCCTCTTCTATATAATTCACTCTCACCGTATCTCCTAACTCAAAGCCTGCTACATCGTTTGGCTCTTGATCCATTGTACTAATAAAGAGTGTATCTCCTTGCAAGGTAATTAGCATAAAGTTATTCATTGAAGCGTCCTTTACAACTCCGGTTATTATTTTTATCTCTTCAGTTGGGTTAGTCGACAAACTGTCAACTTCTACCTCCTGCTCTATGTTTTGTTTACTTCTCGACTGGCATGAACTAAAACCAATCATAACTGCCAACAATAAAAAAACTTTCATTCTATTCATACACATTCTCCTATTTGATATAAAATTGGAATAGTGCAAAGATAATTTATTCAATTGTCTTTTAAACTAAAAACAACAAAAAACATTGTATTTATTCACTCTTCATTATCAATGCCGGATTGATGCGGACAGCCCTACGAACCTGCCATAACAATGTTCCTAAAGAGATTATTAATGTAAGAATAAAACCTGTTATAAATATATCGACTCCGACTGGAGCTTTCACTGTAAAGTCCTTGGTATAATCATGAATGATATAATAGGCCAAAGGAATAGCAACTGCAAATGCCGCCCCCAGTATATATATATACTTCCGTACCAGCAATAAGGCCACTTGTTTGCCTGTAGCGCCATTTACCTTGCGCAAGGCTATCTCCCGATATCTCTGGCGAATATCATACAACGACAGACCGAACAGGCCGAGACAGGATATGCAGATAGCCAGTCCGGCAAAAGTGACATAGATCTGAGTGGCTCTTTTATCTTCATCATACAACTTTTTCACTTCATCTTCCACAAACGAGTAATCAAATTCTCCCTGTCCCAACACTTCATCATGCAACTCTTTCAGAAAATCAACCGCTTCTTTACGCTTTCCTTCCACAATTGTCGCTATCAAAGGGTTAGTAGGATTATCTCCTTTATCATATAATATAGCTAAAGGAGCATCTCCTTTCGCCAAATGTCCTGTCCGAAAATCCTCTATTACTCCTACTATTTCGAAAGGAGGATTTTTCCCTTCATCTATTCCCATACTCCACCACAAACGTGATTCCGGCTGTAATGAAGCCTCCTCTATATTCTTTATTTGAAATAACTTCTTAGCTGTTTCGTTGATAATCATTTTATACTGGGCAAACTGATCTTTGTCGTTCCACTCCCTCCCTTCTTTCAGTTTCAATCCGAACATATCCATATACTCTTTATCGGCATTCATAAGGGCTACTTTATGTTTTTCTCCATTATCCGCTTCCAAGTTAATGTAAGGTTCCAGATTTATAGGAATTTCACCATAGCTCCATGTAACGAACAAAGGACACGCATTCATTTTCTGCTTAATGACTTGTTCTTTGTGCTGTTCCAAATCGTGCTCTTTCTGCCATTCTTCATCACTTGCATACCTCCTGTTTTGTGTCTCGTGTGACAGGAATTGGCAAGATATAATATCCTTTGCCCGATAACCCAAATCAGCATGAAGCATAGTATATAACTGGCGCACAAAATACAAGGAAACCACAATTAAACAGAAAGTGATGATATATTGAACGAATAGAAAAAATGCACGAGACACAATGGAATGTCCCCCGACACTGACTGAACGCAATGAGGTGATAGGTGAAGAGTAATTGTATCTTAAAAAGGGATAGATAGACGTAATTAACGGTAACCCGAACAATATAATAAGAGACAGTAGTAAATCAAACTTTAGATCCGGTTTCACGGGTATTGAATATACAGTTGCGAATAACCCTGCTGTAACCTCTATCAGCATCCATATAATCAGCATTGAAGTAGCAACCATACATAGATTTTCTGCATATATTTGGGAAAATACTTGAATACCACTCGCACCATACACCTTTTTAACTCCAAACTCACGCGCCCGCTTCAGTATAATAACCGTGTAGATATTGATAAAATTGAAAATTCCGACCAGCAACAGCATACATGCTACAACAGACAACACAATAACATGTTCTTTATTTCCTCTTAAGAAGAAACCGGATGCAGAGCTTACCACCTTATTAAAATATAGCTCTTTCAATGGAAAAAGCCTGAATTGTATAGGTGAATGACTAAAACAAATCAATGACTGTGGTTTAGAGATTTTTTCATTAAACTTAGCCAACTCCGTACCCTTAACCAAACGTGTTATACAAAATCCCATTCGGCTCCAATCCATATATTTTCCCTGATTCACAGGAGTTATCAAATCAAACTGCAAAGAGGATTTGGTATCCGGTTCATCTACAATTCCCCGTATAGTAAGTGTATAGCCTGCGGAAGAAACAAGTTGCTTTCCAAGCGGGTTTTCATCCTTAAAAAGATGTTTAGCATATTTTCGGGTAATGATCGCATCATCCGGACGTTGAATAGTCTTAATGCCTGAAATGACAGGATAATCCATTAGTTGTAGAAAGAAACTATCGGTCACTAAAACATTGGCTTGAAAACGGTGATCATCAACTATGATATAATCATCCTTAAAAGAAATGCAATATGAATACTTTTCTACTTCCGGATTCTTCATCGGATCAATAAAATTAGGATCATTATTCCTGTCCGTATTGTCAATTATTGAAATATGACCGTTACTTCTTTGAGCTGTCAATATATATAATTGATCCAGATCCTTGCAAAAGTGGTCTACGGTCACTTCCTGATGAATATAACGTACGATTATTAATGTTGCCGCTACACTAATCGCAAGCCCTATAATATTTATTATCGTATAAATTCTAAAACGAAACAGGGCCTTGATAGCTGATAACTGGTTCTTCATATTGCTTTTATTAAATAATATTCTTACTCACTTTTAATCACTTCTGCCGGATTCTGCCGGGCTGCTTTCCATACTCTCCAAATAATGCTCAGGAAAATGATAAGAAGCATTACAATAAATATTCCTCCATATATCCAAAGACTTATCGGAGTCTGTTTTACATAACTTTTAAGCCAATGTTTCATAATGACGTATCCTAATGGAAAAGCGATACATGATGCAATGATAAGCAAAAGCAGATATTCTTTAAAGAATAAATTCAGAATTGTTCCTATACTGGCACCATTGACTTTACGAATAGCAATCTCTTTACGACGTTGCTCGCACGATAAAGTAACTAAAGAAAAGATGCCGAATACGGCAATTGCTATGCATATAAAGGAAACAATACTCAATAGCATACTTAAAGAATTTTCCGATTTCATGTACTCATCGTATTTCTCCTCCATATTAATCAAACGTAATTCTGCATTCGGATTAACTTTATAAGCTTCTTCTCTCAATTTTTGAGAAACATTTTTCCAGGTACCCTCTTTAAACTTAAAAATCAAATGACCTCTACTTTCACTTTTTTGCTTGTTGTCCGGCAAGAAGAATATAGCTGGAGTAACCAGATGTATCGGGGCATTATAATAAATATTTTTAATAACCCCTTTTACTATACATTTTTCGTTCAGGTGTATCTTCTTTCCAATAGGATGATCCCAACCAAAAGCCTTTGCCGCAGCTTCATTTATAAGGACCGCCTCTTTCCCGTCTTTTTCATCCAACATATTACCTTCCAAAACTTCAACTTGGAAAAAATTAGCATAATCCTGATTGATGGTTTCCTTCTCTAACTTGATACGTTGTTCTTTGTCCGCCTGTCCTTCCCATTCCCTCACTTCATAACTATAAAATGACATTTTAGGAATAGGAGTATAAAAGCCATATAAACATTCTATAACATCAGGCATTTGTTCCAGAATTTCTTTAAAAGGAACACCTTCAAATCCATAACCGGAAGCTATAACTCCTATATTATGTCTATTCAACCCAAGTTCTTTTGAATTCAATAGATAATCCAGCTGTTTCATCATCACCATAGTACAAAACACCAAACCAATACTAACAAATAATTGAAAGGAAACACTTCCTTTATAAAACCAACCGGAAAGATGAAGATTTGATTTATGTTTAATACTATCAAGCAAAGACTGCTTGCTGACATATCGGATAAGTATGGCTGCCAGACTTATAGTTATCAATATTAATAATAATATATACATAAGCGTTTCACTATAATAGAATGAAGTATCCTCGGCTATTTGTGATAGAGATCTAAAGCCCGGTAAAATGAGTTCTATTATCATAAGTCCTAATCCCGATGATACAATGAGTAACAATACCAATTCCCAAAGAAGCAATGACAGCAAACTACCATTAGAAGCTCCATTTACTTTCCGTAATGCCAATTCACGTTTTCGCATTCGAATACGAGTAACAAGCATTGTTAAATAGTTACATAATCCACAAATAATAACCAAAGCTCCAATCCAGGCAAAAAGACGAATGTGATTCAATTTGACATTAACATCTTCTCTCGGATGTGTACTTCGTAAGGTAGATAATAAAGCAATAGGAGTAGACATTAACTGTTTATATGAGTCTTGTTGCACTTCATATTTAGCCAATCTTTTCTCCAATGCATTTATATCACTATTAGGGTAAATACGGAAAAGTGTATGGCTTCGTTGACTCCCCCAATGTGGATCTTGATCCTCATAAGGTAATAATATATCAAAAGGATATAAAGAATGACCTTCCCATGATTTTACCACTGCAACTATTGTCATCTTTGTATTATTTGTATTAGGAAATATAAATTGCTTACCTATCGGAGATTCAGTTCCAAATATTTGCTTAGCAATTTTATCAGTAATGGCAATCTGGTTATTCTCTAATCTCATACGGTTGCTTCCTTCTAATACAATAATATTAAAGATTGAGACAAAGTTTGAATCAACTCTTAATTGTTGTGTCTGATATACATTTTTCTCATATTCAATGGGTATTATGTCTTCTTGTATTATATGACAAGCCTTTTCTACTTCCGGACAGTTTTTCATTATATAATCAGCCAACAAACTTGACGAATAATAAGAGAATCCGTCTCCTTGCAAATCAAATTTATCACCTGCCAGATAAATACGGTCTGCTCCTTCATGAAAATTATCATACGTCATTTCATAACGAATCCATAATACGGAAAGCGCAAAGCAAGTAAACCCAACCGATAATCCAATTATGCTGATAAGTGTCTGCGTTTTGTATTTTACTAAGTTACGAAAAGCTACTTTTAAATAATGTGTAATCATAATATCACCATTAATTATTATTCATTCTTAATTACTTCTGCCGGATTCTGCAAAACAGCTTTCCATACTCGGCAGCCTATACATAGTAAGATAAAAAATCCTATAATTCCAAATATAGCTACATATATCCATACCTCAATCGGCGTTTGCCTTACATACCGATCAATCCATTGTTTCATTAAAACGTATCCAACAGGAAAAGCTATTATAACAGCTGTTGCCAGCAACAATAAATACTCACGGAAAAATAGATGAAGAATATGATATACTTGTGCCCCGTTGACTCTACGTATGGCAATCTCCTTACGACGTTGTTCACAAGATAATGTAACCAATGAGAATATTCCGAACAAAGAGATCAGAATACAAACTAATGATACGAAAGTCAACAGCTTCATTAAAGTACTTTCCGAACGGAGATACTTATCATATTCTTCCTCCTCATTAAACAATCGTAAATAGGCATTCGGAAAATCTTCTTTATGCATGGCCTCAATCGCTTTCCGGCATTCGTGCCAGGAACCTTCCTCAAATTTAAATAAAATACTGGCACGAAACAGCAGATAATTTTGTGCTTGAGGTTGTTGTAAAGCGATACATCCCGGAATACTTGTAGGCGGTTGATAACAGAAATTCCGGACAACTCCTACCACTCTATATGAATGAAGAATTTTGCCATCCTTCTCATATCCCAAAGTCTTTCCTACTCCTTGGTTCCAACCAAATATCCGAAGTGTATTTTCATCAATTACAATATCATTGGGAGCATTCTTTTCTGAGAGCAGTTCGCCTTCAATTAATTTCAAATCATAAAAATCAAAGAAATCCTTCATTGCAGGCATTATGCCAACAGTTATAGGTTCTTCTACTGCTTCAGACATATCCTCCCAATGGTTCATTTCCGCATACATCATTGGTCCGGTAGGGATAATCGGAAAATAACGGGGAGGCAGAACTTCGGTCACCATAGGTAAAGCTGCTATCTTACCGCCCCACTGTTTTATATCACCTCTCCATAATGCAACATTGGCAATATTATGACGTTCCATTCCTAAGTCTGTATGCTTCAGGAAATAAATCTGTTTCATTATAACCACTGTACAGAATATGAAAACAAGACTGACTATCAATTGTATAACAATCCCGAACTTACGGAAAGCATACGGTCTGTTTACTGAAACTTTCCCTTTGACAGCGTCTTGCAAAGTTCGGCGACGAAAATGATATAGTGGTATCTGAGCCAACAAAAGAGACAAAGCTATCACAATAAACAGATATACTAAAATCTCTCCATAATAAGAGTTGGGAGCTATTCGTGTGAACTCGAGGAAACGGGACATACATATTTCAATAAAGAACAATCCGGCTACCAAAGCTATAAACTGAACAATCAATAGTTCAACGGTCAACTGAACAAACAAATCTTTATTACCTGCTCCATTCACTTTGCGAAGTGCCATTTCACGCCTACGCATATATAACCGACTGATATAGAGAGTCAAATAATTAAATAACGAACAGATAATGACCAATCCACCGGCTAATGAAAAATATAAGATATAGCTAAAAGTAATCACGGTATCTTCCCGAGATACATAACCGGAATAGCGTAAAGCCGATAGCGGGGTCAATAATAGCTCTCCCAATTCATTTTCCTTCTCAATCTCATTGATACGGAGAGCAGCAATTTTTTTCTGAAATTCTTCCCCATTTGTCCCCTTACGAATGCGAACAAATAAGTTTTCATTCGCACTCCCCCATTGTGTATAATGTCTGGCAGAAGTTAATATACTATATGGAATATTGGAATGAGAAGACCAGCCACTCACGATTGCTCCAACTTTAGAAGCATGTCCACTAACCTCTACCTCCCGACCCAATGCCTCTTCCTCTCCAAATATCCTTTTAGAAAATTCTTCTGTTATAGCAATTTCCCCATTGGTTCCCTTCAAGAAGTTCACTGTTCCTCTTAATACTCGTATATTAAAAAAGTTCATCAAAACAGAATCTGCAGTAGCCGACACAACATCCTTCTCAGTATCCTTCACACGAAATTTAACTTTCTGTACGGAAGTAGAAGCCATTGTCTCTATTTCCGGATTACCTTTCTGTAAATAATCAGCTAAAGGATAAGGAGTAGAATTGGATATCTTACCAGGTTCATGTGCATAATGTGCACGCACCAGATAAATACGTTCCGCACCTTCGTGAAAAGTATCATAAGTCATTTCATAACGAATCCACAAAGTAGACAATGCAAAGCATACAAAGCCTACTGCCAATCCTAAAATACTCACAATACTTTGTACCTTATATTTCGCCAGATTGCGGAAAGCTACTTTTAGATAATGTTTTATCATCATACTCTTTTAATGTTACATGCTGACTTCAGTTACTACTTGTCCGTCGAACAGATTGATGACGCGATCAGCGTAACCGGCGTCATGCTGGGAGTGCGTTACCATTACAATCGTTGTTCCTTCCTTATTCAATTCGCTCAATAGCCCCATTACTTCTTTACCATTCTTTGAGTCCAGATTACCGGTAGGCTCATCGGCAAGGATCAATTTAGGGTTGGCAACTACTGCACGGGCGATAGCGACACGTTGCTGCTGACCACCTGACAATTGTTGGGGGAAATGTTTGCTACGATGAGTAATAGCCATTCGTTCCATGGCAGTCTCCACTCTCTTTTTACGTTCGGAAGCTGAGATACCCATATAGAGCAGAGGTAATTCAATGTTTTCATATACGTTCAGTTCATCTATCAGATTGAAACTCTGAAATACAAAACCAATGACTCCTTTACGGAGATTTGTACGCTGCGATTCCGTGTACTTCGAAACTTCCATTCCATTCAGATAATACTCTCCTCCTGTCGGATTGTCCAACAGTCCCAGAATATTAAGTAACGTTGACTTTCCACAGCCGGAAGGTCCCATAATAGCAACAAACTCACCTTGTTTCACTTCAATACTGACATTATTCAATGCCCAAGTTTCCACTTCTTCTGTCTTGAAAATCTTCTGTAAATTAATTGTTTTAATCATAATTGTACTATTTAAAAATTATTGAATTTATTCATTCTTGATAACTTCCGCAGGATTGAGTCGTACAATCCTTAGGATTCTAAAGATAACGGTTAGTGCAGTCAATAAAGTTACTCCTACAAATATTCCTACCCAATATAATATCCCGTCATTAAAGAATATCTGATATATTTCTTTCCACATATGGAGAATGACGTATACCACAGGAAAAGCTAATAAAGCCGATGTTGTCAAAAGTAACATATACAACCGGGAAAACAGTAAGATAATCTGTTTTATTCCCGCTCCGTTTATTTTCCGGATTGCCACTTCTTTCTGCCGACGTTCGGTGTCAAGAGTAATAGCTGAATATACTCCCAATAAAGTTATAATCAGACTTACAATAGAGAAAAATAAAGTTATATTCTTGAATTTAGTTTCCATGGCCTGTTGTTCAATGATATCATCCAAAAAAGTTGTTATTTCGGGCTCAACACTTTCCGGTAACACTTCCTGCAAAAGTTGGGTCATCCATTGGCGGACCTCTTCCTTTTTATCTGTGTAACACTTGATATAACAATGACCTACATTTCCATTATCTTTCATAGGAAAGAAAACATAAGGAGTCTGCTCCTCTTTATAAGCATAAACCGAGGGAGTAAAAGAAGACAATATACCGCGTACAGTATAAGCGTCTTTATAATGATAAAGAGTAGTCCCCAGTATATTTTCTTTTTCATTCATAAATATTTCATCGACCAATATATCATTATTGCCTTCCATATTTTGTCCTGCTGACAAGGGGATATTCATAAAAGAAATAAAATCAGGCGTTACCCTCATTATATTTATTTCCAGCCACCTATCCGAGTCTTTATCTAATTGTATGCCTGTACGATCCGGACTACCATTTAAGTAACCGTCTTCAGAAAGTAAGACATCTTTCACGCCTGAATACTGCCGGATACGTTCAACAAGCGCAACTTTTTCTTCATTTTTCATAAAAGTATAGTCCAATTTAAGACTTAATATGCTATTTTTCTCCGCTTTAGTCAACGTATTGTACAGCGTAGATATTGTAGTATTTGTTTGTAAATAAAGAGCGACAGTCATAGAAACGAATAGCCAACAAATGAAAAACTGGATTCCTAACATGCTATTACGAAAGAAATGCTTTTTACTTTTAAGCCCATTGCTCATGCCTAATTGTATGTTTACCCTACGGATATAAAAAGCAACAGAAAAACAGATCACAAATGTTGCTATGAGAAGAATGATAATATATTGTCCGGCTTGTAACATCAAACGCTCTCTATCAATGGACAAACTTAAATCAGACAATGAAATATGCATTCCGGAAGACAATATTTCTATGAGTCCGAACATAAATAAAGAAGCGATTACAATGACCAAAAACAATTGCACAAAAAGCATCATTGCCAGATGAAACATATCATTTCCTATTATCTTCCGAATTGTAAATTCCCGTTGGCGATTGATTATACTTCCAATCTGAAAATGGAAAAAGTTTAGTAAAGCAACTAATAAGATTAAAACTGCTACAATGCTAGTTATTGAGCTAAAGATGGTTATCATGTCAGAGTTGCCATTACTTTTTCCAATTGGAGAAACAATCAGGTCATAATCGCAATTAAACATTCGGTGAGTGACATTACTCTTTCTATACACTTCATTTAAATCTTTGGCTGTTCTGCCTTCATGAAGCAATCCGTAAGTATAAACGCCTGTCTGGTCATTATTACCGGTCATTTTAAATAATCCTTCACTATCGTTCAGAATGAGAACTTCAATTGTCCGCATGAAGTTCATACTGACATTGGCTGGAATATCTTTAATCACAGCCTGAATTGTGTATGAGATACCTCCGCTATCAGGAGTTGTTTTCGGAGAAGACCATATTTTGCTTGTCATCACCATACGTTTACCGATAGCCTCCTGATTATATGGAAATAATTTGCGTGCTGTACTTTCTGTTATTACTACCGCATTAGGAGTATAGGCTGCCACTCTCCACGAACCTGCCACAACAGTCGGAGTGAACAAACGATTAAAAAACGAGTCGACTTCTATGCATTCAAATGTATAGGGTAGTTTCTTTTCATCATTTGTATACACATCAAAAGGCCGTTGCCGTGCATAAGCAACTCTGGAATATGCTTCTACTTCATGTCCATATTCTTTTGTCAACTTCTCCGCCAATATTGCAGGAGTACCGGATAACATCCTACCTTCATCAGCTAAATTGATGTCTACCAAACGATGATAATTATTAAAACATTGGTCAACACTCTGCATATAGCGGCTACAATAGAAACAAATACTGAAGCATAGCAGTCCCACAGCCAAGCCTATGGTTGATATAAGATTTTGGGTTTTATATTTCATCAAATTGCGCAAAGCAACTTTTGAATAGTGCTGTATCATTTTGTTTTCTTTTATTTTCTAATTCAAATATGGTTTTCCTATTCATTTTTGATAGACTCCACCGGATTAACTCTGGCAATCTTCAAGATACGAAACCAAATCGTTAGTGCCGTTATCATAGCAACAGATATAAAAATCCCTGTCCAGAACCAGAATCCACAGTTAAAGAATACCGTATATATTTGTTTCCATAGCTGTAACACTAGGTATACTAACGGAAAGGATAGAGCTGCGGTAACCATCAACAAAGTTATATACAAACGGGTAAACAACCAGATAATATGCGACATTCCGGCTCCATTTACTTTACGGATAGCCACTTCTTTCTGTCTACGTTCAGTATCGAGGGTAATGCTGGAATATACACCCAACAAGGTAATGATGATACTGACGATTGCGAAAAACAGGATAGTATCTTTCAGCATATATTCCATAGCCTGTATTTCATATAGGTCGTCTTGAAATGTACGAACCTGATACGATATATTCTCCGGAAGTACTTCACGACGGATTTTCTCAATCCACTTTACGACTTCTTTTTGTTGTTCAGGGTAACATTTTACATAGCAATGGCCAACATATTCAGAAGGATCATAGAGCATAAAAGCATAGCCGCCACTATGATAATGGACATCAGCCTGGAAAGGAGTACAAACTCCACATACGGTATAATCATTATTTTGGTCATAAAAATTCATTCCAATTACATTCTTCTTTTGTTTGTTTTGCCATACTTTATCCATGACAAGGTCATTTTTTGTCCGGATAGTTCTGCCCTCCTCTATCGGAATATTCATAAAAGCAAAGAAATTCAGCGGAACGCACATAATATTGATATCAGTCCAGGAGTTGTCATTCCCTTTCTCGGTCATCAACAGGTTTCCGGATACTCCTTGTGTATAAGCAATATCTGCCAATAAGACATCTTTTACCCCTGCATGTTGCTGAAAACGTTCTACCACACTTAACTTCTCTTCATTTTTCATAAACGAATAGTCTAATGGAATGCTAAGAATCGCTTCTTTTTCTTTTTGGTTAAGCGTATGAAACAATGTTTGGGTTGTTTTCTCCGACTGTAAAAACAATGCGACAGTGAATGATACAAATATCCAGCAGATAAAGAACTGGATTCCCAGCATAAGGTTACGTCCCCACTGCTTACCTCGACGTTTATTTACTCCTCCATGAATGCCTGTTTGTATCGAAATTCTGCGAATACGGACAGATACAAACAGACAAATTGCAGCACAGAGCAATATAAGAAGAATGATATATTGCATAGCGTGTATCAAAAGAATTTCGGGCGGAAAAGTCATTGTAATGCCCTGTAGAGAAAAATCCATTCGGTTGCCAATCAATTCTATTCCCCATATTACTAAAAAGGAAGATATAACCACCACAATCAATGATTGTACAAACAGCAGGCAGAATTGTTGTTTCCAATTACATCCTGCCATTTTCATAATACTGTATTCTTTAGTGCGATTAAGAAAAGAACCGATCAGAAAGTGAAAGAAATTGATTAGTCCGACCAGTAATATCAATGTACCGACTATTCCTGTCACCCATCCCAACACAAAAGCACCTTTCTTCTGTGCCCTGTCGCTAATATAATTAGCAACAACCGCATAAGACTGATTATACATAGTATAACTATAATTACGCTTAGCAAACTGCTGCTCCAGTTCAGCTATATTCGTATTGGGAGAAAGCAAGACATAGGTTCTGGCTCCTGTCATATCGTGACGTTTCGTACTTCGGAAAAGTCCTTCACTATCGTTCAGAACCATTGCATCAGTATGCGTCATAAAACTAAAACCATTGTTTAGCGGGATATCTTTCATTACTGCCTGTACCGTATAAACAATACCTCCTGTTTTCGGAGTACTTTCAGGCGAAGTATGGAGTCGTCGCGCCAGAGTCAGATGCTTACCGATAGCACTTTCTATTTTACCGAATATCTTTATGGCAGTAGATTCACTTAAAATAACGGCATTAGATGTCCGGCTTGCCGTCTTCCAATTTCCGGCTACTATTTGGGGAGTGAATACCTTATTGTATAAAGTATCTATTTCTATCGTTTCAAGTTCGTATGGTAATGATTTTTCCTCTGAAATTTCGGCAAGATAAGAACGTTCACGCGAGTATGTCATACAAGAAATTGCTTCCACCTCTCCCATTGCCCATGTGCGGAGTTCTTCGGATAAAGCCACTTGTGTACCGGAAAAATATGTTTCCGTCTGATAATCATAAAGGTTTAATTCCACAATGCGAGTGTAATTACTGAAACAATGGTTGGTGGTCTCAACAAAACGACTACAATACATACATATGCAGAAACATAGTAATCCTACCGCAAGACCGATGATAGAAATTATATTTTGGGTCTTGTATTTCAGTAAATTACGAAAAGCAACTTTCAAATAGTGTCGTATCATATATTATTATTTTTATTCTATTTTCATTATTTTGGCCGGGTCAATACGTGATGCCTTTTTTATTTGCCAGCACAGTGTGCCTAAAGAGATACAACTTACTACGAGCAATGCTATCAGAAAGACATTCATGCTTAACGGAGCTTTTATCACAAGGGCTTTAGTATACTGATAAATCAAGTAGCAGGACAATGGAATAGATACCGCAAAAGCGCTTCCCAATACAACCAAATATTTACATCCAAGCAGCAAGTACAAGTCTTTCACCAATGCACCGTTTACTTTACGAATTGCAATCTCCCGATAGCGCTGACGAATATCAAATAATGAAATACCGAATAATCCGAGACAGATTATTATAATTCCAATACATGCAAAAATAGCATATACCATGGCTATTCGCCGGTCGTTTTTATAGAGTGCCGCCACATCATCATCCAATAGTGAATATTTAAAGTCTTCCGTACCATATACTTTTTTCTGAATATCTTTCAGATAATTGATGACTACCTGAGTTTTCCCCGGATAACAAGCAATCTGATAGTAATCTCCCTTCAACCGTTTATTTACGATAAATACCATAGGGCGAGCACCCAATCCTACATGTCTATCATAATAATCTTCTATTACGGCACCAATAGGTTGTGCCTGTAAATCGGGTTTTATCTTTCTCATCTGCTCATTAATTATAGTAGCCCCCTTGCAACTTGTGTAGCCTAAAGCAGCCAATGCGGCACGGTTGACAACTATAATTTCACCTCCTTGTTCTTTATCTGCTTCCGATAAATCTCCTTCAATAAAAGGAATCTCAAAGAGTTTAAAGAAACTGTCGGTAACATAACTCTGATTCAACGTAACCAGTTCTCCTTTTGCATTTCGAAATCCTGCAGAATAATCAAACCCAAGAATAGAATAAAAACCGGTTGTCCAGCTTTGGATATCCGGACAATTATCTATCAGTTGATCTATCGCTAAAACTCTTTCTTTACGTTGGTTTACAGTTTCAGATGTATACGAAGAATAATCGTTCGATTCATATATCATATTTGCCTGAATTATATCTTTTGTACGGAATCCCGGATCTGTCTGCAACATCAAATTGAATTGCTTATTAAAATAGATGGAAAGTAAGACCAATAAAAAGGTAACAACATATTGTACAAAAAGGAATATCATACGAAAACGAATAGAACGTTTATCGGTACCTAATGCCTTGAGAGCAACAGCCGGTAAAGAGCGCTGGCATTTTATATGTGAATACAGGCTTACAGTCAAAGACAGGAATATCAGGATAGATATCGACAATATCCAGTCGAATTTAGTATAGACTATCCGGCTATCCAACAAGTGGGATACAAAAACAGATGTTATTTCAACAATAAACCATGCAAACACAATAGAAACGGCTATCAGTAGAACGTTTTCTGTGAAAATTTGCGTAAACAGTGTATTGCCACTGGCACCGAATACTTTTCGAAGATTGTAAGTCCTCCCTCGTTTCACCATTAATACAGAATAAAGATTAATAAAGTTGATAATCCCGGCAAACAGTATCAATAAACAAATTCCTCCAAGAATGAATAGATGAGAACGATTCCCACTAACAAGCATACTAGGCCCTGTTTGGTAAAGTAATGCTTGCTCCCAATACATTTGACTGACAGGAATAAGAGAGAATGTGTATTTACGAACATCTCCGAAACGAGAATCTTGATTTATAAACCGGGGATAACTCCCTATTTGATTGGCTTGTTCCACTGCCTTCTCAGAAGTAAACTGAATAAACTCCAAAGGCATCCGTCCCCAGTCTGTCGAAAATGCATGAGAAAGTACTATATCGAAATTGAATGTTTGTTTATTTACCGGCTTTTTCAATATACCTGTCACCTTGATATCTTTACCGTTAGAAAAACGTAACACCTTACCTAGCGGATTTTCTTTACCAAAAAGTTTTTTGGCGAAATCTTCCATTAACAATGCTGATTCCGGAACTTCCAAAGAAATCTCTCCCTGCAATACTTGATAAGGAAAAAGTCTGAAATAAGCATTGTCAGCTATTAAGGCATGTACAGAAAAACGATTTGTCTGATAATCTACATAATCATTCTCAAGCAATATTACACTTGAACGTGTCAGTATAACATTGTCATCTATATAAGTACTATCACGCTTTCCTATTTCTGCCTTACTCAACACCCGGTTTCCATCAAACGACACTTGAACTCCATATACCTGATTACGGTCTATACAATGCATATCTACTGTTGTTTCACGATAAATATAACGGGACAAGATAATACAACAGGCTAGACTAAGTGTCAGTCCGAGTAAATTGATAGTCGTATATGATTTCGCACGTAATAAAAAGCGTACTGCATATTTCAGTGTTTTCATACTATCTGTTTAAAGTTGTCTGTTTATCTTAATATTAATTCCTCAGCATCGCCAAAGGTATCATATCCCGTCGTAATAACCCAATCTCCCGGCCGTAAACCTTCTGTAATTTCGTATTGTTGCGGATTTTGGCGACCGACAGACAAAGGTACACGAACAGCTTTTGTTTTTGAAGCATTCACCTTATAAATCCATTGTCCTCCCGTAGCCTGATAGAAATTGCCGCGTGGGATAATAAGCGTCTGCTCCGGTTGCCCTAGTTCTATCTGTACACGGAAACTCTTGCCCACTCTTACGTTATCAGGCATATCATCTGTGAAAACAAGATCGACATCAAACATACGGTCTTTTACTTCAGGGACAACTTTCGTTATTCTTAACGGATATTTCTTCCCTTGATAATTAATGGTAGCAGGCAATCCGGTAGTAATCCGGTCAATATAATATTCACTGAGCGAAGTATGGATTTTATATTGGTCAAGTACCTTTATCTCAGCAATACTTTCGCCGGAAGACACTTGCTGCCCGGGAGTAACCTTCACAAAGCTAAGCTGTCCTTTTATCGGAGCCGTTACCACTAAATTATTCAAACGTTCATGAACGCGTTCATATTTTTTCCGTTCTCTTTCCCGGTCGTTGCGGATAAGTTCTTTACGAATCATTGTCACAGCAGAATCGTGCCGCAAGCTCTCCTGTTGCAAAGCTGCATTTTTTTGTTTATAATTATACTCATCTTCAGCTACTTGCAACTGGGCCTTACTCTTTACTCCCATTTGATATTCCTCACGGTCAAGAGCAATGCTTTTTTTCAGACGCTCAAGCTCATAATTATTCGTCAAGGCCTGCTGTTTCAAATTCAGGCTCTTTTGCTCCATTTCAATCTCCTGCTCCTGGTAGGTAATCATTTGTTTTTCCCATTCATCACGCTGATCTTCAATGTTACGAAGTAGGTCCGGATTAGAAAGAATAAGAATAGTATCACCTTGCTGAAGTAAACTGCCTTCTTCACCTACTATGCTTTCTACACTTCCTGCTTCGCGGGTATTGACTTTAATTGTCAATATAGGTTGAATTAGTCCTTCTACATCTACATATTCCATAAAGTCAGCATCTTTCACTTCCGCTATCTGAATATTCTCGGCATCAACACGCAGCTTCCTGGGACCTAATGAAAGGACGATTACATAAATCAGAAAGGAGATAAACAAAAGTCCTCCTGTCAGATAGTATCTATAACGAATGTACCACGGTTTCTTTTCTAATTTTATATCCATGAGGTTATATAGTTTTTATATTTATATCAATTATAAAAAATCATTCTATCCTATTCAATGAGGAGATTATAATCCTCCGTCAGCAACTTGTTACTCTCAAAATCATAAAGTGTCATGCTACGGAGTGTGTAATACAAACTCCAATAGTTGTATAAAGCCGATACATAATTACGGCGTGCACTATCTTTTTCTGAAATGGAAGCGTTCAAATCAAGAATGGTAGATTTTCCCAATATATAAAGTTTACGGGCAACTTCATTCCTCCGTTGGGCGGTTTCATCTGTACGGGCAGCGATACGGACACGTTGCGTTTGCAGATTAAACTGCTTCACCAGTTTACGGACATTCAATTCAAAATCCGTCCTGCTTTGTTCCACCTGCGTATAAACCAGGTCACGGTTAGAACGGGCTACCCGTACCTGTCCCTTTCCCCGTCCCCAATCTAAAATTGGTAGGGAGATACTTAAACTTACATATTGTTGATCTAAAAGGTTTCGATAAGCCTCTGGTAATTTATCCGCTGTCTGTGTCAGTCCGAAACGAAGATAAATGTCTGCTTTCAAACCTGCATTGGCACGGGCTCTCGCAACCGCACTTTCACTTTCCAGCTTGCGCCGTTTCATCGTTTGTATATCCGGGCTATTCTCATACGCCAATGCTAGCGCCTCATTCAGATTAATACTGAAATCCGGTATCCGGGAACTGACACGTACACGAATCTCCCTCTCTTCCTGAATGCCCAGATATGAACGGAGTTCCTGCATACAGTTATCCATTTCAATACGGGCGTTCATACGATTTGTTTCTTCTGTAAGAAGGTTAAGCTCCAGTTGCAGCATTTCATTCTCCGTTATTGTCCCGATATTGTAACGTCCTTGTGCATAGCGATATAACGTGTCGGCATTCGCATAATTAAAGGATGCTATGTCATAATTACTTTGGGCAGTGGCTAGAGCAAAAAATTTATTAATCGCATTGGCAGATACAAGTTCTAATGTCTCTACATAGCTTTTCTTTGCCTCCTGATAGCGTACCGGTTCTATTCGTTTATCCCATTTCAAACTATTGTAGCCGAAAAGCGATTGCCGGTATCCTATCATGATAGGTGAAGTCTGCCACGAATATTTATGTTCGCTGAACAAATCCATACGTTGTGCGGACGTTTCAAGAAACAAGGAACCTCCTGTCCAAGGTATGTTTTGTGAAAGATTCAAAGTCAGATCAGTATTCAACAAATTCTGCTCAACAAACTTAACGGAACCGTCCCCCATTGTTATCTTATTAATGGCACGATTCAGATTAGGATCGGATGTCAAGTTCAAAGTCGGTAAATAATTGGCACGATAATATTTATAATTCCAATAAGCCGAACGGAAGCTATGACGTGCCGTCTGCGCATCGGGAGACTCTAGACGAGCAATCTTCACAACTTGTTCCAATGACAGTTCTGTTGTCTGATCTTGAGCAGCCAATAATTCCGTCGCCAGGATTCCAATACTTATGCAGATTATTTTCAGATTCATTCTTAGTTTTATTTGTTATTTATAATTCAAAACCTGTGCCATTTATATAAATATTTGTATATCAATGAAATATACTTGTTTTTCTTTTTAAAATAGCGTGCAAATACGCACGAAAATAGTGCGTAATCGCACATACAACACATGATTATTATCCATATCTTTGCCGGTGCAGTAAAGGAAAAAGATTATATTCTAATTAGCTAAAAGAATGGAAGAAGTAAACAAACTGGGAAAGATACTTATAGTAGATGATAACGAAGATGTCCTCTTCGCTCTAAACCTGCTGTTGGAACCTTACACAGAAAAAATAAAGGTAGCCACCACTCCCGACCGAATCGAACATTTCATGACCACTTTTCAACCTGATCTTATTTTATTAGATATGAATTTTAGCCGTGACGCTATTAGTGGTCAGGAAGGATTCGAAAGCTTGAAGCAAATATTGAAAATCGATCCGCAAGCGATTGTCATCTTTATGACTGCCTATGCAGATACTGATAAAGCAGTACGGGCTATCAAAGCCGGTGCAACAGACTTTATCCCCAAACCGTGGGAAAAGGAAAAACTACTGGCCACTCTTACTTCCGGAATGCGATTACGTCACTCTCAACGGGAAGTAAACATTTTGAAGGAGCAGGTAGAATTACTTAGCGGTCAGAATTCTTCGGAAGGAGATATTATAGGAGAATCTCCTGCCATGCAGGAAGTTTTCACCACAATAAATAAATTAAGCAGCACAGATGCCAATATCCTTATTTTAGGAGAAAATGGAACAGGAAAAGACGTAATCGCCCGTCTTCTCTATCGCTGCTCTCCCCGATACGGCAAACCTTTTGTCACTATTGACTTGGGAAGTATTCCCGAACAACTTTTTGAAAGCGAACTGTTCGGATTTGAGAAAGGAGCTTTCACCGACGCAAAAAAATCAAAAGCCGGACGAATGGAAGTTGCCACTAACGGAACTTTGTTTCTGGATGAAATCGGTAACCTTTCACTTCCTATGCAATCGAAGTTATTGACAGCTATTGAAAAGCGACAAATCAACCGTTTAGGCAGTACGCAGACTGTTCCTATTGACGTCCGCCTGATTTGTGCCACAAACGCGGACATCCGTCAACTAGTGGACGAAGGAAATTTCCGCCAGGACTTGCTCTATCGTATCAACACCATTGAAATACATATTCCTCCACTCCGTGAACGTGGAAATGATATTATTCTACTAGCTGAATATTTTCTACAACGGTATGCACGTAAATATAAAAAAGATATGCGTGGCCTGACTCGGGAAGCCAAAAACAAACTGTTAAAGTATGCCTGGCCCGGAAATGTACGCGAATTGCAGCATACAATAGAGCGCGCTGTTATATTAGGAGACGGCTCTTTATTAAAACCGGAGAATTTTCTTTTCCATGCCAGTCCTAAACAGAGGAAGGAAGAAGAAATGATACTGAATCTGGAACAACTGGAGCGTCAAGCTATTGAGAAAGCAATGAAACTCAGCGAAGGGAATATCTCCCGTGCTGCCGAGTATCTGGGCATAACCCGTTTTGCCCTATATCGTAAACTTGAAAAACTAGGCCTATGAAACGATTTGCAATCAGAGTGATTTTACACATCTTATTTATAATGCTGCTTTCTATCGGAAGTTGCCTGTTGTTTCAAAAACAGTTATGGTTCAGTACCGTTATCTGCATCATACTATTAATAACCTTTGGTATACACCTATACCGTATGCAATTCAAGCAAATAATTTTATTGAGACGGCTGACAGACGGACTTCGATACAATGACATGATGCAAACTTTCCACCCGCCTTTTAAAAATAAAATAATGAATGAGTGGGCAAAAGAACTTTCAGAGAGCCTAAAAGATTTTCGGGGAAGATTATTAGCAGAGGAAATCAAACATCAATATTACGAAAACTTATTAAATAAGGTAGATACAGCCGTACTTGTTACCGACAAAGCCGGACATATAGAATGGATGAACCAAGCTGCTATCACGCATTTAGGACAGATCTCACAATTACCGGAAGCACTCCTGAGAGCTTCTGCAATTAATGATATTCCTATTATTCGTATTGAACAAAACAGCACTGTTTTGGAAATGGCTATTTCTTGTACGAAATTTGTAACACAAGGAAAAGAGCAACAAATAATCAGCCTGAAAAACATCCATTCCGTACTGGAACGAAATGAAATGGAAGCCTGGCAAAAGCTGATACGTGTATTGACGCATGAAATAATGAATTCTATCACACCGATTATCTCTCTTTCAGAAACACTGAGCGAAAGGGGGATACCCAAACTGCTTGGAGAAAAAGAATATTCCATTATGTTACAAGCCATGCAGACTATTCATAGAAGAAGCAAAGGATTATTGGAGTTCGTTGAAAATTATCGTCGCTTGACACGAATCCCTACTCCTGTCTGCACCAAAGTTTCTATCACGGAACTGTGTATGGATTTAAAGAAATTATTCCCGGAAGAATATATCCATTTTGAAATCCCTTCATCAGACCTAACCTTATATATAGATCGGGCTCAAATAGAGCAAGTTCTCATCAATTTATTGAAAAATGCCCGTGAAGCCTGTGGTAGGCAATCTGATAAGGATATTCGGGTAGAAGTAATAATTTCGCCTGCTGGCAATAAGCTTCTGACAGTATCTGACAATGGGGAAGGTATTTTGCCCGATGTTCTTGATAAGATATTTGTACCTTTCTTTACTACCAAAACATCCGGTTCCGGTATCGGACTTAGTTTATGTAAGCAAATTATGACTTTACATGAAGGGAGTATTAATGTAAAATCAGAATCAGGTAAAGGAAGTAAGTTTATTCTCACTTTTCCTAAATAATTGCAGTCTTTTTGTGTATCTTGTGGATAATATGAAAAACTCATGAAAGAGAGGTCTTCACCTTCTATCCCCGATAAATAAAAGAAAGTATCTGTTTCTGATTCATAACCCATAGCTTTAGATATCGTAAAGCTATGCTTTATCTCTCCTAAAGCACCGCTTTATATTATAGATGATGAACAAATAGAAATATATATCTATAAACAAGTTCAAAGATAATTCAAAGAATTGCCTTCTTTATCTGTCACAAACAAAGTAGAATCAACTTATCATTTGTATAAAACAAAAAAAGCTGAAACATAGTATGCATCAGCTTTTTATTTCTAAATTTCTTGACTTAATATTTTCGTCGGGGTAGCGGGATTCGAACCCACGACCCCCTGCTCCCAAAGCAGGTGCGCTAACCGGACTGCGCTACACCCCGAAAAACTTTTAACAGAACTTCCTTTTTCTTTGTAGTCGGGGTAGCGGGATTCGAACCCACGACCCCCTGCTCCCAAAGCAGGTGCGCTAACCGGACTGCGCTACACCCCGCTACTTTCTGAAGGATTGTTCTTTTCAAAAGCGGTGCAAAGATAGGGAGTATTTTTTAATTGACAATAGCTAAACGGATGTTTTTTACTTATTATTTTTCAATACCCTGAAATTCATTCGTTTGCATTTCAATATTTCTTTTTGGCAGAAATCAAAAGCATCATAGGACGTCGAAGCTCATCTTTCATTTCCGGAATAGTGTTCAACATCACTTCGTTCGGTTGTGGTTCTATTAATTCGAATATTTCAAATCCTGTTTGAAGAAGACTATCATACTTATTTTCTTTCATAATTTAAGTAAAGAGGGATCTGTTACATGGACAAAGATATGTATTAATGCGTTTATTGAGATGAATTAATCGAAAATATATTCTGGTAAAATGAACTATCTTTTGCTGTTTTCTGTTTTCAAAGTAGAAACTTAAAAAATAAAAACCATATGAAAACAAGAAAACAAAAAGAAACAAATGAAAAAGAAATTCATTTGTTAGAACAAAAAGGATATGAAAGAATGATGAATGAGATAATGCCGGTACAACAGGCAGAGGTTTATCGCAAGCCGACCAAGAAAGTAGTAGAAGAGGCTGTAAAAGAATTAAATCCTGATACAAACAGCTTGGGTAGCAGAGGATGAATTCATCCTCTGTCTTTTATGATTGTTTTAGAAGTCAATCTCTTAAAAAAACGATTTCTCTTAAAAATCATAAAAAACATTATTGCATCAATTCTATTGAAAAGACGAGAAAAGCTATAGTACTTGCGATATCAGATTCTTTCTATTTATCATTTTAAATACATTAATATCGAGAGAATACAAATCCCCTACTCACATGTTAAGATAATATTCCCGAGTCAATGCTATATATTCCTTACTATATTGATGCCGGGCAACTTCTGTCAATAGTTCTTCCACAATGCATTCCTGATTAGAAAAAGAAAAGGTAATCAGAGTACGTTTAGGAATACCACCGGGCTTAGTTATCACATTTAGTTGCCGGACTGCCTGCAATTTCTTTTCAGAAGCTATCATCTTTACTCTATCAGCTACATCCTTCGGAATCACAATCGTAAAAGTTCCATTTTCTGTCAATAAACCGGTTACTCCTTCCAATAATTCCTCATAAGTCAGAGAATCATTATGCCGGGCAGAATTTCTTTGTTGATCTGGACATCCTAATGAATCAACAAAATACGGAGGATTAGAAACAATCACGTCAAACTTCTCAGGAGATTGATATTTTCTAAAATCAGCCTGTACTACTTCTATCTGCTTCTTCCAAGGAGAACGAACAATATTTTCCTTAGCCTGCCCGGCAGCAGCTTCATCAATTTCCAATGCTACAATATTTGTATTCGGCAAACTACGTTGAGCCAACATTAAAGCGACCAACCCGGTTCCTGTCCCAACATCCAGAATATTATGCGCACCTTGAACAGAAGTCCACGCTCCCAAAAGTACCCCGTCCGTACCAACTTTCATAGCACACTTATCATGCCATACCGTAAACTGCTTAAATTGAAAATAAGGATTTGACATTTTATCACTTGTTTTTAAACCTGTTTTATTCTACTATTTTACTGGAAATCGCCAAAAATAAATAATTATTATGGAATACTTCTCCGATCGCTCTATATTTTGGCATTGTTTTTGTGTTTTTATTCTAACAGTGCTTTATTATTAGAGAGAATCAATTAACTTTGCAAACGATTTATGCATATTTGTATGACATAAACTAAATTAAAACGAAAAGATGAAAGAAAGATACTTATTGGAAGATGTAGGTGATAACAATGGCTTCTCGCTGATTACTGACTATGATGGCAACGACGAGCAAGCATTTGAAGTGAATGTCAAATCTGGTGAAATTCTTCCGGTCCTCCCCCTTCGTAATATGGTGTTGTTTCCCGGAGTTTTTCTTCCTATAACAGTAGGACGAAAATCCTCACTCAAGCTTATACGTGATGCCGAGAAAAAGCATAAGGACATCGCAGTGGTATGTCAAAGATCAGCCCATACGGAAGACCCGAAGTTGGAGGATTTACATAATGTGGGTACTGTAGGACGGATTGTACGTGTGCTGGAAATGCCGGATCAAACAACGACTGTTATTCTTCAGGGAATGAAACGTCTGATTCTAAAAGACATCACAGAGACTCATCCATATTTAAAAGGTGAAATTGAACTCTTGGAAGAAGATGTTCCAAGTAAAGACGACAAGGAATTTCAAGCTTTGGTAGAAACCTGCAAGGACTTGACAATGCGTTATATCAAATCGTCAGATGTAATGCACCAGGACTCGGCATTTGCTATCAAGAACATTAATAATTCAATGTTCCTGGTTAATTTCATTTGTTCGAATCTTCCGTTCAAGAAAGATGAGAAAATGGATTTATTAAGCATTAACTCATTGCGTGAACGTACTTATCACCTATTGGAAATCTTAAACCGTGAGGTCCAGTTGGCTGAAATCAAGGCATCTATTCAAATGCGTGCCCGTGAAGATATCGACCAGCAACAACGCGAATATTTCCTGCAACAGCAAATCAAAACGATTCAGGACGAGTTGGGTGGTAGCGGTCAGGAACAGGAAATTGAAGAAATGCGTCAGAAGGCGGAACGTATGCGCTGGAATGCGGAGGTCAGAGAAACTTTCCTGAAAGAATTGGCCAAGTTGGAACGTACTCATCCGCAATCTCCGGATTACAGTGTTCAGCTTAACTACCTTCAAACCATGCTAAACCTTCCGTGGGGAGTTTATACGACAGACAATCTGAATTTAAAGAATGCAGAGAAGACATTGAATAAAGACCACTATGGACTGGAAAAAGTGAAAGAGCGTATTTTGGAACATTTAGCTGTACTAAAATTGAAAGGTGACATGAAATCACCTATTATCTGTCTATACGGTCCTCCGGGAGTTGGTAAGACATCCCTCGGAAAATCCATAGCGTCTGCATTAAAACGAAAATATGTACGTATGTCCTTAGGAGGCGTACACGATGAAGCAGAAATTCGCGGACACCGTAAAACATATATCGGTGCTATGCCGGGACGAATCATCAAAAGCTTGATCAAAGCCGGTGCTTCCAACCCTGTTTTTATTCTGGATGAAATAGACAAGGTGAGTGCCGACCGCCAGGGCGACCCGTCGTCTGCTTTGTTGGAAGTGCTCGACCCGGAACAGAATACTTCTTTCCACGACAACTTTCTGGATGTAGATTATGACCTGTCAAAAGTCTTGTTTATTGCAACTGCCAATAACTTGAATACAATCCCCGGTCCATTGCTCGACCGTATGGAACTAATTGAAGTCAGCGGCTATATCACGGAAGAAAAGATTGAGATTGCCCGTAAACACTTACTCCCCAAGGAACTGGAAGCTAACGGATTAAAGAAGAGTGATATTAAACTTCCGAAAGAAACATTGGAAGCTATCATAGAGTCATATACCCGCGAAAGCGGTGTCCGTGAACTGGAAAAGAAGATTGGCAAGATTCTTCGTAAGTCTGCACGTCAGTATGCAACGGACGGATATTTTGCTAAAACGGAAATTAAGCCGACAGACTTGTATGACTTTTTAGGTGCACCGGAATATACACGTGACAAATATCAGGGAAATGATTACGCAGGTGTAGTGACCGGATTGGCATGGACAGCTGTAGGAGGTGAAATACTCTTTGTTGAAACTAGTTTGAGCAGAGGCAAGGGCGGACGTCTCACATTAACCGGTAATCTGGGAGATGTAATGAAGGAATCTGCTATGCTTGCACTTGAATATATCAAGTCGCACGCTTCACTTTTGCAGCTTAACGAAGATATTTTTGATAACTGGAATATTCATATCCACGTTCCTGAAGGCGCAATTCCTAAGGATGGACCGTCAGCAGGTATCACTATGGCTACTTCTTTGGCTTCCGCATTGACACAAAGAAAAGTGAAAGCTAATATTGCCATGACAGGAGAAATAACTCTCCGTGGTAAAGTGCTTCCCGTAGGTGGTATCAAGGAAAAGATTCTAGCCGCCAAACGTGCCGGCATCAAGGAGATCATCATGAGTATAGAGAATAAGAAAAATATTGATGAAATTCAGGATATCTATCTGAAAGGATTGACTTTCCACTATGTAAATGACATAAAGGAGGTATTTGCAATAGCTCTGACAAACGAAAAAGTGGCGGACGCCATTGATTTATCTGTTAAGAAACCCAGCCAGGAATGACATTTGAGTTACAATATACAGACACTAAAAGTAATGCCCGTGCAGGTTTGATTACAACAGACCACGGGCAAATACAAACCCCTATCTTTATGCCTGTGGGTACACTGGGCACAGTTAAAGGAGTACACCTGACAGAACTGAAAGAGGATATTCGAGCGCAGATTATTCTGGGGAACACCTACCATTTATATCTTCGTCCGGGACTAGAGGTGATTGAAAAGGCAGGTGGCCTGCATCGTTTTAACGGATTCGACCGTCCTATGCTTACTGATAGCGGTGGTTTTCAGGTATTTTCCCTCGCCGGAATCCGGAAATTACGGGAAGAAGGTGCTGAATTCCGTTCTCATATCGATGGCAGCAAGCATATTTTCACGCCGGAAAAAGTCATGGATATAGAACGTACGATCGGAGCCGATATCATGATGGCTTTTGACGAATGTCCTCCGGGAGACTCGGACTATGCGTATGCCAAAAAGTCACTAGGGTTGACACATAGGTGGCTCGACCGATGTATACAACGTTTTAATGAAACCGAACCTAAATACGGTTATAATCAATCTCTTTTTCCTATCGTGCAAGGATGTGTTTATCCCGACTTGCGTAAGCAGTCTGCAGAGTTTGTAGCTTCTAAAGGTGCCGACGGGAATGCTATCGGTGGTCTTGCGGTAGGCGAACCGGTAGACAAGATGTATGAAATGATTGAGATCGTCAATGAAATTCTTCCCAAAGACAAACCGCGTTATTTAATGGGAGTCGGCACTCCTGTCAATATTCTTGAAGGCATAGAGCGGGGAGTCGATATGTTCGACTGCGTGATGCCTACAAGAAACGGACGAAATGGCATGCTGTTTACAAAAGATGGAATCATTAATATGCGAAACAAAAAATGGGAAATGGACTTCTCTCCTATTGAAGTAGACGGAGCTTCCAGCGTAGACACTCTATACAGTAAAGCATATCTGCGTCATCTTTTCCACGCACAAGAACTGCTGGCAATGCAAATCGCTTCCATACACAATCTGGCATTCTATCTATGGTTAGTGGGTGAAGCCCGGAAACATATCATTGCCGGAGATTTTTCTACTTGGAAACCGATGATGGTTAAAAGAGTATCAACTAGATTATAAGGAATGAAAAGCAATCGATTTATAAAACGGCTGGACTGGTATATCATCAAGAAGTTCTTGGGGACATACGTATTTGCTATTGCATTAATCATTTCTATTGCAGTAGTGTTCGACTTCAACGAGAAGATGGACAAGCTTATGGAGCATGAAGCTCCTTGGAGTAAAATCATCTTTGAATATTACATGAACTTTATCCCCTATTTCTCTAATCTGTTCAGTCCGCTGTTCGTATTCATTGCCGTTATTTTCTTTACTTCCAAACTGGCGGAAAATTCTGAAATTATTGCCATGTTCTCTACCGGCATGAGTTTTAAGAGAATGATGCGTCCGTACATGATTTCTGCTGCCATTATTGCATTAACAACATTCATGTTAAGCTCGTATGTGATTCCTAAAGGAAGTGTGACGCGCCTGAACTTTGAAGATAGGTACATCAAACCTAAAAAGCAGAATACGGCACGTAACGTACAGTTGGAAGTGGATAGTGGTGTCATTGCATATATAGATAACTATAACAACGCAATGAAGACAGGAAACCGTTTCTCTTTGGATAAATTTGTCGATAAAAAACTGGTTTCACATTTGACCGCACGCCGTATAACTTATGATACTGCTACCGTCCACAAATGGACTATCCATGACTATATGGTACGCGAATTAGACGGTTTAAAGGAAAAAATCACCAAAGGAGACAAAATCGACTCTATAATCAACATGGAACCATCCGATTTCCTGATTATGAAGAACCAACAGGAAATGCTGACCAGTCCTCAATTGAGTGATTATATCGAGAAACAGAAACGAAGGGGATTTGCCAATATTAAGGAATTTGAGATTGAATATCACAAACGAATTGCCATGTCATTCGCCTCTTTCATTCTGACAATTATTGGTGTTTCGCTTTCGTCACGGAAAACAAAAGGCGGTATGGGACTTCATCTGGGTATCGGATTAGGATTGAGTTTCTCTTATATCTTATTCCAGACAATTACTTCAACTTTTGCTATTAATGGAAACGTACCTCCTGTTATCGCTGTGTGGATTCCCAACATCCTTTATGCGGGTATCGCATTCTTCCTGTACCAGAAGGCGCCTAAATAGAAGGATAAAGAATATATAAAATAGAAGTTCCGCCTATTCCTGCTTGAAAGCAAGTGTAGGCGGAACTTTTTTGTTGTATCCATTTCCTCTTTTGTCTATTCTTCATTATTCGCCAGACAGCGAACCGAAAAATACCTCTTTCTCCTTACATTTCCAAAATCGTCAACCGACTTCTTTTACATAAGCAGAAAGATCTGCAGCAGAGATGTTTTTGGCTATAATAACACCATTTCCATCCAATAAATAGTTAGTGAACCCCCGATTCAAACGGTACTTCTTAAACAATCCGGAGTCCTCGCCTTCTGTTTCCACGAAGCAAGTGGGCGTAACTATTTGGTCCTTACGAACGGTTTCCTTGAAAATCGACTGATATTCGTCAAACGATACGGAAACCATTTCCACATTACGGGAAGAACGAAGCACATTGCTCAAACTTACATTTTGCATCCGGGACTGCGCATCATAACTTGCCCAAAAACTTAGCAACACATAACGGCCTTTCATATTAGCCAGTTTAAATGCAGGTTGCTCTTCTGATGTAGATTCGATTTTAAAATCAGGGGCTACATCACCCTCACTCAAACCTCCGGTCGGTTTGTCTTTCTCAACGAAAGCGGTCAAGGAACAAATCAGTAATACAACAAAAATCCATTTTACATGTTTCATGTAATTCGGTTTTAGTTAATACTATCCGGGACTGTCCTTAAACAGTGGTTTCTTCCCGAAACGTTGTCTTTTCAGGCATCAGGCGAAGAGGAATCCGCTGATTAAGTGCAAAGGTAAGTAATTATTAAATTAACTTCCAAAAAAACAAGCAAAAATCTTACTTTTTGAGTATAACTTTTTATGTTATTTAGCATAAAAACGAACTTTTTTCTCTACTTTTGCAGGATTAAAGTCTATTTCTTATGCAACCATCAAATACTGAATTAATTCTGATTCGAGTTACTGGTGAAGATCGCCCGGGACTGACCTCATCCGTGACTGAAATACTTGCCAAATATGATGCTACCATTCTCGACATCGGTCAGGCGGATATTCATAACACATTGTCATTGGGTATCCTTTTCAAAAGTGAAGAAAGACATTCCGGGTTCATCATGAAAGAACTGTTGTTTAAAGCTTCTTCATTGGGAGTCACGATTCGGTTTGAGCCAATCACGACCGAACAGTATGAGAATTGGGTAGGTATGCAAGGTAAAAACCGCTATATCCTGACTGTGTTGGGGCGCAAACTTTCTGCGCTGCAACTATCCGCAGCTACCAAGATATTGGCCGAGCAAGGTATGAACATTGATGCTATCAAGCGTCTGACAGGTCGTATCCCATTAGATGAAGACAAGACAGACACACGTACCCGTGCCTGTATCGAATTTTCCGTGAGAGGCACTCCCAAAGACCGAGTTGCTATGCAGGAAGGATTAATGAAACTGGCAAGCGAACTGGAAATGGACTTTTCTTTCCAACAAGATAATATGTACCGCCGTATGCGCCGCCTAATTTGTTTCGATATGGATTCTACATTGATTGAAACAGAAGTTATTGATGAATTGGCTATCCGTGCCGGTGTAGGTGATCAGGTTAAAGCTATTACAGAAAGTGCCATGCGGGGAGAAATAGACTTCACGGAAAGCTTTACGCGTCGTGTAGCACTCTTAAAAGGACTGGACGAGTCTGTGATGCAGGAGATTGCAGAAAGTCTGCCTATTACAGAAGGTGTGGACCGATTGATGTATGTACTGAAGAAATATGGCTATAAAATTGCTATCCTTTCCGGAGGGTTTACTTATTTCGGTCAATACCTGCAAAAGAAATACGGCATCGACTATGTATATGCAAATGAGTTGGAAATTGTTGACGGGAAACTGACCGGACGTTATCTGGGAGACGTGGTAGACGGGAAGCGGAAAGCTGAACTACTCCGATTGATAGCTCAGGTCGAGAAAGTGGATATTGCACAGACAATTGCTGTAGGAGACGGTGCAAACGATCTGCCGATGTTAGGAATTGCCGGACTCGGCATTGCATTTCATGCCAAACCCAAAGTTGTGGCAAATGCCAAGCAATCCATTAACACTATCGGACTTGATGGAGTACTCTATTTCCTAGGGTTCAAAGATTCTTATTTGAATATGTAATTGAGAGAGAAAAATAGTTTATCTTTGCTAACAAATAAATTGAAAGAATGAAGTTTTCCGAACTGCAACTTAATGCAAATGTGCTTGAGGCGCTCGATGCCATGCGATTTGACGAATGTACACCTATACAGGAACAAGCAATTCCAATCATACTTGAGGGTAAAGACTTGATAGCAGTGGCACAGACAGGTACAGGTAAGACGGCAGCATTTCTGCTTCCCGTACTGAATAAACTATCCGAAGGTAAACATCCGGAGGATGCGATTAATTGTGTTATCATGTCTCCTACCCGGGAATTAGCGCAACAAATCGACCAGCAAATGGAAGGTTTCTCCTATTTTATGCCTGCATCAAGTGTGGCGGTATATGGTGGAAACGACGGTATCCTGTTCGAACAACAGAAAAAAGGGCTTACATTAGGAGCTGACGTAGTTATTGCTACTCCCGGACGTTTAATCGCTCATTTAAGTCTTGGATATGTAGATCTTTCCAAGGTTTCTTATTTTATATTGGACGAAGCGGACCGTATGCTCGATATGGGATTTTATGATGATATTATGCAGATAGTGAAATACTTGCCGAAAGAACGGCAGACTATCATGTTCTCTGCGACAATGCCTGCCAAAATCCAGCAGTTAGCAAATACCATCCTGAATAATCCATCGGAAATAAAACTTGCAGTTTCAAGGCCTGCCGATAAAATTATCCAGGCTGCCTATGTTTGCTACGAGAATCAAAAGTTGGGAATTATACGTAACCTTTTTATGGATGAAGTTCCCGAACGTGTTATTATCTTCGCGTCTTCTAAAATCAAGGTTAAGGAAGTGACAAAAGCCTTGAAATCAATGAAGCTGAATGTAGGAGAAATGCACTCGGATCTTGAACAAGTCCAACGAGAAGCAGTTATGCATGATTTCAAAGCCGGAAGAATTAATATATTAGTAGCTACGGATATCGTGGCACGCGGCATTGACATTGACGATATCCGCCTGGTTATCAACTTTGACGTTCCTCATGATAGTGAAGATTATGTGCACCGTATCGGACGTACGGCACGGGCCAACAACGATGGGGTTGCACTTACATTTGTCAGTGAAAAAGAGCAGAGTAACTTTAAAAGTATAGAGAACTTCCTTGAAAAAGAAATCTATAAAATTCCTATTCCAACAGAATTAGGTGAAGCTCCCGAATATAAGCCACGTTCTTTTAGTAATAAGGGCGGCAACTATTCAAAGAGAAGAAACTTCAAAGGAAAAAGAAACAATGGAGGAGGAAAAGGGAACAACCGTCCCTCTCCCAGGCAGAACTAAATCTTTATTTGGTTGAAGCAATAGTCAGAGTACCGTCAAAACTGATTTCCAACTCTGCTATACTATATACAGAACTCTCCGGAATGGCTAAAATGGCTTGATAATGAAAACCATTCCGGTCTACTTTTAAAAACTTGGTATCAGATAAAATAGCCTGTACCAAGAAATCCTCGGGCACAACCTTATCAAACATTTGCTTCGTTATATCACTGGCAAATAAACTTTTCTTGCCTTCGTAGACACAAATGTGCATCACATTGTCGTAATACACATTGTCCATGCTAATCCCGTCTTCAGAATAAGTTGTTTTGATAACTTTCATCTTGGAAGGATTAATATATACATAAGCACGATAACGAGCGCCATTATAAATCACTACACTATCGCGTTTGGTTACTTCAGTATAGGTGGGAATAACCACTTCCTCACGGACAAAAGACAATGAATCATTAAAGTCCTCCGACTTATGCAGCTTAATGATATTATCCGTTATGGAATGAAACCAGAATATATGTTCTGCCTGCTTATCAATCTTATAATAAGTCGTATCATTCCCATAAGTATAAAGAGTGTCCCGTATAATTTTAAAAGCAATTGGAGCACTTTGCGAGTCTGCATAGAAAATTGTGTCTCCTTCTACGCGCATCAACGGGCTCTCCGTTTCATCGTCCAGCCAAATCCCCTGCAACATTTCCTTGGCATTCGAATCTTCCTTCTCCTCCTCGGAAAAATACGAATTCTTATTGCCGGTACATGCCATAAGAAAGATAGCTATTAACGATATTGCCACATACTTTATCATTTGTCTCAATTTTGTAGTAAAGATACTCTTATTATCTTATTTACCAATACATGAGTAAACGAATCCAAGTTCTTCCATTTCTTTTTTATCATATATATTACGACCGTCCAACACAATCTGTTGTGCCATTGTTTTTCTGATAACCGCCCATGAAGGCAAACGGAACTCTTTCCATTCAGTCACCAACATCAAAGCATCAGCGTCAAGTACTGCATCATACATATCGCAAGCATAATAAACTGAATCTCCAATCCGACGTTTACATTCTTGCATGGCAGCAGGGTCGTATGCACGTATCTGACAACCGGCTTTCAGCAGCTTATCAATCAATACCAATGCCGGGGCTTCGCGCATATCATCCGTTTCCGGTTTAAAAGCCAATCCCCATAAAGCAATGGTCTTATCCTTTAAGTTGTCATTAAATTGTTTTACTAATTTATCAAACAGCACACTTTTCTGAAGTTCATTTACTTCTTCCACGGCACGAAGTACCTGCATCGGATATCCGTTTAGTTCCGCCGTTTTAATCAAAGCTTTTACATCTTTAGGAAAACATGAACCACCATATCCGATGCCCGGATATAAGAACTTACGCCCAATACGAGTATCGGAACCAATTCCGCTACGTACCATATTTACGTCTGCGCCAACCAGCTCACACAGGTTTGCGATGTCATTCATAAAACTGATACGGGTTGCAAGCATTGAATTCGCCGCATATTTAGTCATTTCCGCAGAAGGAATATCCATGAAAATCACACGGAAATTATTTAATAAAAATGGCTTATACAATTTAGACATCAACTTCTCTGCACGGGCTGACTCCACTCCGACCACTACACGGTCCGGACTCATGAAGTCACTGATTGCATTTCCTTCTTTTAGGAACTCCGGATTAGAAGCAACATCGAAATCTATTTTAACTCCTCTCTTATCCAATTCTTCCTGGATAACAGCGCGGACTTTTGGGGCAGTTCCTACTGGAACAGTACTCTTTGTTACTACCAATTTATATTGTTTCATATTGCGGCCAATGGTACGGGCAACTTCCAGTACGTATTTCAGGTCAGCACTTCCGTCCTCGTCCGGAGGTGTACCAACAGCACTGAATATAACTTCCACATCATCCAGACAACTTTCGAGTGATGTAGTAAACTTCAACCTTTTTGCTTTCATGTTACGAAGTACCATTTCTTCCAATCCGTTTTCATAAATTGGAATAATCCCCTTCTGCAAAGATTCTATTTTCTCACTATTTGTATCAACGCATGTTACGTCTACACCGATTTCAGCGAAACATGTACCCGACACTAAGCCGACATATCCTGTTCCCACAATTGCAATTTTCATACTTATCTATTGTTTGTTAGTCGTTTATTCAAAATATACGGCGTCCTTAAAGGCAGTCCCTTCTCTGTCTTTAGAGGATAATAACATTTGTGTTTCCGACAGTGGCCAATCTATTCCCAATGTTTTGTCATTGAATAGAATAGAAGCTTCTGCTTGAGGAGCATATTTATTATCTACTTTATATGTGAAAATAGCTTCCTCGCTCAATACGGCAAAACCATGGGCAAAACCACGGGGAATAAAAAACTGTCTCTTGTTTTCTTCACTAAGCAGTACACTTACATACTTTCCGAATGTAGGTGACGATTTACGTAAATCGACTGCAACATCTAAAACTTCCCCTTTGATGACACGGACCAATTTAGCCTGGCTATATTCACCCTTTTGATAATGCAATCCACGTAAAACCCCAAAAGATGATTTCGATTCATTATCCTGCACAAAGTTTACAGGACCAATATGAGATTCAAACTCTTCTTTCTTAAAGGCTTCCATAAAATATCCCCTTTCGTCGAAGAATACTTTAGGCTCTATCAGCCATACTCCGTCTATTTCCGTCTGTATATAGTTCATTGTTAATAGTGCTAAATAAAACGATGCAAAAGTAGTGAATTTTTCGTAGTTTTCTGGGATATATTCAATTTATCTCTTAATTTTGCACACATGATTGAATTGGCACAACATATAGAGGCTTTACTATTGGAGAACGACTGCGTCATCGTTCCGGGATTTGGTGGATTTGTTGCACACTATGCTCCCGCAACTCATGTAAAAGAAGAAAATCTTTTTTTACCCCCTACCCGTACGATTGGTTTTAATCCTCAATTAAAATTGAATGATGGAGTATTGGTACAATCTTATATGTCAGCATACGATACCAGCTTTGCTGATGCAACTCGCATCGTAGAAAAAGAAGTAAGTGCATTTATCGAGATTCTCCACGAAGAAGGGAAAGCCCATTTGGAAAATGTTGGTGAGATTCATTATAATATTTATGGAAATTATGAGTTTATACCTTATGATTGTAAGATAACGACTCCTTCATTATATGGTTTGGATTCTTTTGAGATACACGAACTTGCTACTTTGCAACAAAAAGAGAAGGTCTTGATACCAGCCAATCTGACTAGAGAGAAGAAAACTTATGAGATAAGGATCAATCGTGTATATCTCCGTAATGCAGTAGCTATGATTGCTGCTGTCATACTGTTTTTTGCTTTCTCAAACCGGGTAGAAAATACAGATATTCAGAAAAACAACTATGCGCAATTATTGCCTGGTGAACTTTTTGAGCAAATAGAGAAACAATCGGTTGTAGTAACTCCTGTTTCTGTAAAGAGTAGGGGTACACAACAACAGGTGCAAAAGACATCTGTTCCCAAAATTACAGTAGATAAAGCTAAAACCTCAAGGCCTATTGCGGTTAAAGAAGTAAAAGTCAACAAGCAAGAAACAGTTTCTGCTCCTGTCGCTGCTAAATCACAAGCAAATTTCAATCATCCTTTCCATATTATTGTAGCAGGCGGAATCAGCATGAAAGATGCAGAAGCTATGGCAAATCAATTAAAGGAAAAAGGATTTGCAGAAGCCAAAGCCCTCAATACGGCAGGCAAGGTACGTGTCAGCATACGCTCATTTGATAATCGCGAAGAAGCAACCAAGCAATTGCTAGAGTTGAGAAAAAACGAAACTTATAAGAATGCCTGGTTACTGGCAAAATAAAATCCCCCTTTTAAAAACATGAAACGAGTTCTTTGTCCTAAATGTGAGAATTACCTTTATTTTGATGAAACTAAGTATAGCGAAGGCCAATCGCTCGTATTTGAGTGTGAGCATTGCGGCAAGCAATTTAGTATCCGGTTGGGGAAAAGTAAGGTAAAAGCTCTTAGAAAAGAAGAAAATCTGGAAGAAGAAGCCGAAGTACACAAAGAAGAATTCGGATATATCACAGTGATCGAAAATATATTCGGCTTTAAGCAAATATTACCATTGCAGGAAGGTGATAATGTGATAGGGCGTCGTTGTGTAGGAACTGTCATTAATACCCCTATCGAAAGCGGAGATATGAGTATGGATCGCCGTCACTGTATTATCAACATAAAGCGTAACAAGCAAGGAAAGTTCATTTATACACTGCGGGACGCTCCGAGCCTTACTGGAACATTTCTCATGAATGAAATTTTGGGAGACAAAGACCGGATACGGATTGAAGATGGTGCTATTGTGACAATTGGTGCTACTACATTCATTCTCCACACAGCCGAAGAATAAGGAATTGCATTTCAAGACGACAGTATAAAGTCAGCCCCACCATTCTTTCAGAATAGTGGGGCTGACTTTATATAATCCTTTTATAAAAGAATATCCTTCACAGTTTCAAGCATACCTTTTTCTTGGATTGAATCTAAATTCGCTTTCACGGCTTCTGCCAACCCCGGAATTTTATTCAGGTCTTCTCCCCATATAAATTCGGCACCTAATACACCTTCTGTTACCTTCTTTGTACAGCCTGTTGCCCAAAGTTCTTTCAGTAGATTCATAATTTCGGGAGCATCATTCGGAACAATTTCAGCGCCATCTGTACGTACACCACCTTTATAGTAAGTAATGATAGCGGCTAAACCAAGTACCAATCCTTTTGGAAGCTTACCTTTACGTTCCAGATATGTTTTCATACCTGGCAGGTCACGAGTCTCATATTTCGGGAATGAGTTCAGCATAATGCTTGTTACTGCATGATCTACAAATGGGTTATTGAAACGCTCCAATACATCAGTAGCAAATTTTTCTAATTCATCCTTCGGCAGATTCAATGTTTCCATCAACTCGTCAAACATCACCTTATGGATATATTTACCAATTACTTCATGTTGGCAAGCATCGCGAACGATGTTTACGCCGGATAAATAAGCAACTGGAGAAAGAACTGTATGAGGGCCGTTTAACAAAGTAACCTTGCGTTCGTGATAAGGAGCTTCTGACGGAACGAATAAAACATTCAAACCTGCCTTATCCGCCGGGAATTCTTTTGCAACTTTCTGTGGAGCTTCGATTACCCACAAATGGAAAATTTCAGCCTGTACAACGAGGTTATCATCATACTGTATTTTTTCTTTAATAGTATCGATATCCTTACGCGGGAATCCGGGAACGATACGGTCTACCAATGTAGCATATACGCCACAGGCTTCTTCAAACCATGTTTTAAATTCACCACCCAAGTTCCATAATTCAATATACTGATAAATAGTCTCTTTCAGTTTATGTCCATTCAGAAAAATAAGTTCGCAGGGGAAGATAATCAATCCTTTTGACTTGTCACCATTAAATGTTTTAAAACGGTGATACAGTAACTGGGTCAGTTTGCCCGGATAAGAAGCAGCAGGTGCATCTTCAAGTTTGCAAGTTGGATCAAAAGCTATTCCAGCTTCCGTAGTATTCGAAATAACGAAACGCATTTCCGGTTGCTCTGCCAACTTCATGAATTCGTCATTTTGAGTATATGGGTTTAATGCACGGCTGATTACGTCAATCATTGTCAGGCTATTAACAGTTTCTCCTTTATCTAATCCTTGAAGATTGACATGGTAAAGATCATCCTGTGCGTTTAACATATCGACCATACCTTTATCAATCGGTTGAACCACTACTACACTACTATTAAAATCTGTTTTCTGGTTCATGTTATAAATAATCCAATCTACAAATGCGCGTAAAAAGTTACCTTCTCCAAACTGGATAATACGCTCCGGACGTTGTGTCTTAGGAGCAGTTCCTTTGTTTAATGCTTTCATGTTAGTTGTAATTTATAAAGTTGATATTATACAAATTCAAAATAAAAATCAATATTTTCCTTAATCAATATATCAATAGGCATATACTTTACGGAATCGACACTCTTCTTAAATACTACATGGTCACACAAGGCTTTCACCCCGCAATATCCTTGTAATCCGGGACGTTGCCCTATCAAATAATGTACATCACCTGATTTCAAAAGGTCTACATTTGCTTTCAGAAGGTCATATCCTATCAATCCCTTCATGCTATGTTCTGCGTGGCGAAGGTATTCCCCCAGTTGATAGACTCTGGAATTAAAGACGATTCCGAGCACAGCTTTCGGGTGTGCTTGAAAGAACTCGTCCAACGTCTGCTGGTTATTTTCCTGATTGGACTTATTGAGCACTACTTCATGAATTGTCAAGTTATCATATTCTTCCGTTATATAACTCATAAAACCTTTCAAACGGCGTTGCATCTGTATTTCGGCAGGGTTATTTTTATTATTGCTTAAAAATAGCACTAACTCCTGCCCTTCTCCCAATGAATAATTACGCATCAATATCTTAGCAGCAATGTATCCGCTTTTATATGAGTCCTGCCCAATATATGTTAATGCATTCGCTTCTTCCATATTGAAATCGACAAATGCGTAGGCTATCTTATTTTCCTGTAAATAAGATGTTAATTCTATTGTTTCTTCCCGGAAATTCGGAGCGATCAACACAGCATCTACACTGCTGTCTCTAATAGTGTGACAAGCCTCCTGATAGCTCTTCTTGTCTCCATGATGATAACAAAGGTAGTTCACACTCACGTTAAAAGGGCGTAACTCTTGCCGTGCACGTTCTATACCGCCCACTACCGAATGCCAGTAGTCATGTTCTATATAATATGGGATCAGACAAATAAAAGTATATTTCTTTTTAGCCGCCAGTCCGATAGCAAACACATTGGGCTGATAATGAATCTCATCCAATACCTTTTGTACTTTAGCTTTACTTTTTGAAGACACGTCACCTCGATTATGCAATACTCGATCAACTGTTCCGGCAGAAACACCGGCCATACGGGCTATGTCTTTTATAGTATAGTTCTGGTCCTCCATAGTGCTAAAACTTAAATATTATAAATAATCGCTGCAAATATACGAATTATTTTGTTACTCCAAGTAAATTTTCTATTTTTGTGTTCGATAACGGTTAATAAAACTAAAACGATATTTACGCCTATTAGCTTTAAAATCAATACTATATAGGTATAAATGTAGAAAGTAATAATTTTATATACTTAAAACACAGTAATAATGAAGAACTTCATGGATGAAAACTTCTTGCTGCAGACAGAAACTGCACAAAAGTTGTATCACGAGCATGCGGCTAAAATGCCGATTATCGACTATCACTGTCACTTAATCCCCCAAATGGTAGCCGACGACTACAAGTTTAAATCACTGACTGAAATATGGCTGGGCGGTGACCATTACAAATGGCGTGCAATGCGTACTAATGGTGTAGACGAACGCTTCTGTACGGGAAAAGCCACAGATTGGGAAAAGTTCGAAAAATGGGCGGAAACAGTGCCTTATACGTTCCGTAATCCACTATACCACTGGACTCATTTGGAGTTGAAAACAGCTTTCGGCATTAATAAGATATTGAATCCAAAAACTGCACGTGAAATTTATGATGAATGTAACGAGAAACTTGCCCAACCTGAGTATTCAGCTCGTGGAATGATGCGTCGTTACCATGTAGAAACCGTATGTACTACTGATGATCCGATTGATTCGCTGGAATATCATATCAAAACGCGTGAAAGCGGATTTGAAATCAAAATGTTACCAACTTGGCGTCCGGACAAAGCAATGGCAGTAGAAGTTCCTGCCGACTTCCGTGCCTATGTAGAAAAATTATCAGAGGTTAGCGGTGTTACTATCTCCAGCTTTGACGACATGGTTGTTGCTTTACGAAAACGTCACGATTTCTTTGCAGAACAAGGATGTCGCTTGTCCGACCATGGTATCGAAGAATTTTATGCAGAAGATTATACTGATGTAGAAATTAAAACTATATTTAATAAGGTATATGGTGGCATTGAGTTGACTAAAGAAGAGATTTTGAAATTCAAGTCAGCAATGCTTGTGATTTTCGGTGAAATGGATTGGGAAAAAGGTTGGACCCAACAGTTCCACTATGGTGCTATCCGCAACAACAATACCAAAATGTTCAAGCTGTTAGGTCCTGACACTGGTTTTGATTCAATTGGCGAATTTACAACGGCAAAAGCTATGGCTAAATTCCTCGACCGTTTGAATAGCAATGGTAAACTAACAAAAACAATCCTTTACAACTTGAATCCATGTGCTAACGAAGTAATTGCTACTATGTTGGGTAACTTCCAGGATGGTTCCATTCCCGGCAAAATCCAATTCGGTTCTGGCTGGTGGTTCTTGGATCAAAAAGACGGTATGGAAAAACAAATGAATGCATTGTCTGTACTTGGTCTTTTGAGCCGCTTCGTAGGTATGCTGACTGATTCTCGTTCATTCCTTTCCTATCCGCGTCATGAATATTTCCGCCGCACATTATGTAACTTGGTGGGACGTGATGTGGAAAATGGTGAAATCCCGGCTTCTGAAATAGAGCGTGTAAATCAAATGATTGAAGATATCAGCTATAATAATGCAAAGAACTTCTTTAAGTTCTAACAGATAGTAACTCAATAAAAAATCCCTCTGTTTGAATCAAAATCCAAACAGAGGGATTTTTTATTGAGTTACGTACAATTTCTTCACCGATTAAAAAGAAAACCATCTTTTCTTTTTCTTCAGTGGTGCTGTATCTTCTTCGTTTTGGCTATATATATCGGCAAATGTTTTTTTTTCCTTAACCATTTCGTAGATAACTCCCCAATCCGGTAAGCCGCCAAGATTCCGGTCATCGATAAACAAATCAGCTTTCAATTTCCGGGAAAAACCCTGATGATCTTTTTGTTCTTCAGGATAATCCTTATTAATTGCGTAAAATTCCAACCCTCTGGCTTTACACCATTCAACTGCTTCGTCCAAAAGCGCTCCTTCCCGTACACTCCACAATATCAAACGGTGTTTTTCTTGTTGCAACAACTTTAGTGTATCAATAGCGAATGGAATCTCCTCGCCAATACGTGGATAACGATGTTCTACAATCGTCCCGTCAAAATCAACAGCTATAACCATAATTGTTTAAATACCTAATTTTACACAAAGATACGGACAGTCTGCCAAAAAAACGTATCTTTGCGCTGAATTAACATTTTAACTAAAAACATAACTACATGAACAATTCCCCTCAGCGTGCTGCCAAAGGCTTTACCAGAGCATTTTGGGTCAGCAACACAGTCGAACTGTTTGAACGGATGGCATATTATGCCGTTTTCATCGTTCTCACTATTTATCTATCCACAATTTTAGGTTTTAATGATTTTGAAGCAAGTATGATCTCCGGACTTTTTTCCGGAGGATTGTATTTGCTTCCTATTTTTTCTGGTGCTTATGCTGATAAGATCGGTTTCCGGAAATCAATGATTATAGCATTCTCCTTATTGTCTATCGGATATTTAGGATTGGGCGTCTTACCTACGTTACTGGAAACGGCAGGATTAGTCAACTATGGTGCTACTACGCAGTTTAACGGTTTGCCAGATAGCTATACCCGGTGGATTATTGTTCCTGTCTTATTTATACTTATGGTCGGAGGTTCTTTTATAAAGTCTATTATTTCCGCTTCCGTAGCTAAAGAAACGACAGAGGCAACACGCGCTCGCGGTTATTCAATTTTTTATATGATGGTTAATATAGGTGCCTTCACTGGTAAAACAATTATTGATCCTTTACGCAATGTGATCGGTGAGCAAGCTTATATCTATATCAATTATTTCTCCGGTGCTATGACAATTATTGCTTTGCTTGCCGTTATACTTCTTTATAAATCTACACATACAGCAGGTGAAGGAAAAAGTCTCCGTGAAATCAGCCGGGGATTTATGAAAATTATCACCAACTGGCGTTTATTGATTCTCATACTGATTGTCACCGGATTTTGGATGGTACAGCAACAACTTTATGCCACTATGCCTAAATACGTAATCCGTATGGCTGGTGAGACGGCGAAACCAGGGTGGATTGCTAATGTGAACCCTTTTGTGGTAGTGTGTTTTGTTAGTTTCATAACACGTCTAATGGCGAAACGGAGTGCAATTACTTCAATGAATGTAGGAATGTTCTTAATTCCTTTTTCTGCTTTATTGATGGCTTGCGGTAATTTATTAGGTAACGATATTATCTCTGGCATGAGCAATATTACTTTGATGATGGTTGCCGGAATTATTGTACAGGCACTTGCCGAATGTTTTATTTCACCTCGTTATCTTGAATATTTTTCCTTGCAGGCACCCAAAGGAGAAGAAGGGATGTATTTAGGCTTTAGCCATTTGCATTCTTTTCTTTCCTCAATCTTCGGCTTTGGTCTGGCAGGTATTCTATTGACTAAATATTGTCCGGACCCTACCTTATTTGAGACGCATGCTGCATGGGAAGCAGCCAGTGTAAATGCGCACTATATATGGTATTACTTTGCCGCTATCGGATTGATTGCCGCCATAGCATTGCTATTATTTGCAAAAATCACCGAATCCATCGACAAAAAGAAGAAATCTTCTCGATAAATATCTTCTTTTTTGCGTATATTTGCCGTCACTTTGCTGTAAAAGTTGACGGCATTTTGCATTTTTAATAAAGAGGATAAAACATGAAAGTAAAATTTATAAGCCTGGCAAGTGGCAGTAGTGGGAACTGTTATTATCTGGGTACTGAAACCTATGGAATACTAATAGATGCTGGCATTGGTATCCGTACTATAAAAAAGACACTGAAAGACTTTAATATCCTGATGGATAGTATTCGTGCTGTATTTATAACACATGATCATGCTGACCACATCAAGGCTGTAGGTCATTTAGGAGAAAAACTGAATATCCCTGTTTATACAACGGCGCGTATTCATGCCGGAATCAACCGTAGTTATTGTATGACGGAAAAACTTAGTTCATCAGTTCGTTATTTGGAGAAAAAAGAGCCTATAACTTTAGAAGATTTCCATATAGAATCTTTTGAAGTTCCTCATGACGGAACGGATAATGTAGGTTACTGTATTGAAATTGACGGCAAGGTATTCTCCTTTCTAACCGACCTTGGAGAGATTACTCCTACGGCTGCTCATTATATAAGTAAAGCCAATTATCTGATTCTCGAAGCAAATTATGATGAGGAAATGCTTAAAATGGGACCATACCCTCAATATCTGAAAGAACGAATTACAAGTAAGACAGGGCACATGAGCAACTCTGATACTGCCGAGTTTTTAGCAGAAAATATCACCGAACATCTACGATATATTTGGTTATGCCATTTAAGCAAAGATAATAATCATCCGGAGTTAGCCTATAAAACGGTAGAATGGAAATTAAAGAACAAAGGAGTCATTGTAGGTAAAGATGTGCAACTGCTTGCTTTAAAGCGAAATACGCCTTCCGAGCTTTATGTATTCGAATAAAGACGAAAAAAAGATAGTAAAAAAGCTGCATTATTGTTTGGTCAAATAAAATAAAAGACCTACTTTTGCAACCGCAAACGAGGAAATAAGCACTCTTAGCTCAGTCTTAATCAGTGGGTCCAGGGTTCGAATCCCTGAGGGTGTACAAGTTCCGAAGTTGCAATAAAAATTTAATGTTGCACTCTTAGCTCAGTTGGTAGAGCAACTGACTCTTAATCAGTGGGTCCAGGGTTCGAATCCCTGAGGGTGTACAAAACAGAAAAAGGAGAACTTGTAAAAGTTCTCCTTTTTTTATAAATCACCGTAGCTATGATGCTACGGTTTTTTATTCTCTTCTTTTCCTTCCCACTTTTCTCTAAATTCCCATAATTGGTCGATAGTAGGATGAAAAGTAGGATTCTCCCAATTTCTGCCGATCATTGCAACTAAGGATTCCAAATAAGTCTTACCATTGATTATAGTAGTACACTTATTTAATTCATATTTCTCGGTCGGATAATTTTTAGTTTCAAGCATTTTCTTTGCCCAGTTCAGCAATTCCTGAACAGATTCATTGTCATAAGTATGTTGTGTCATATCTTTATATTTTTCGCAAAGATACAAAGTTTATTAATTCATAAATAAAGTTGCCCATTTCTTTTCATTGCCAATATTCGAATTATTATTCATACCTTTACAATATTAAACTAAATTAGATTAATCATTAAAAAAAATAATCATGAAGAAAATTTTTATTCTGGTATGTTCGTGTACCCTATTGGCGGCGTGCGGAAATAGTTCAAAAACAAACAAAGGTACAGATACAGACAGTACCACAATCGAAGTTGTTGATATGCATAATGCGGAAACTTCGCTTGATTACGAAGGAACATACAAAGGTGTTTTCCCTGCGGCCGACTGTCCGGGCATTGAAACAACCTTAATATTAAATCCAGATAAGACATATACGCTTCACTCCGTATATATTGATAGAGATAGTTCGTTCGACGATAAAGGTACATATACTTTAAAAGGTAACTTGTTAACTCTAAAAGAAGAAAACGGAGAAATATCTTATTATAAAGTAGAAGAAAACAGGGTGCGTTTATTAACTGATGACAAACAGGAAATAACAGGAGCACTTGCCGATCACTATATATTGAATAAAGAATAAATAAAAACTTTCTATTATATTAAATTCGGCAAATCGGTAATAAGAGCGATAGACATATCCTTTTATTACCGATTTGTCTTTTTCTGATTCTAATTGGAGCAAAGAACAAAATCAAGATATTTTATGTTTATATAAATAGAGATGAACTTAAAAAAAGAACAACTTATGATTTATAATTTTTTATTCCCTACAAAGCCAAATACAGCAAAAGTTTCTTTGTTCTTATTGGCGGTCCGGATAATCTTCGGAATATTATTAATGAACCATGGTATACAAAAATGGAGTAACTTTCAGGAACTGTCAACTGCATTTCCTGATCCGTTAGGTATAGGTAGTCCCCTATCCCTCGGATTAGCTATTTTTGGCGAACTTGTCTGTTCAATGGCTTTTATCATTGGCTTCTTATATCGGCTGGCAATGATTCCGATGATTTTCACAATGGCGATAGCTTTCTTTGTGATTCATGCGAATGATATATTTACAGTTAAGGAGCTAGCTTTCATTTATTTAGTTGTATTCATTCTTATGTATATTGCCGGTCCTGGTAAATATTCAATAGACCACATAATAGGAAACGAACTGCAACGGCGAAAATCGAAGTAACACAAATATTGAAAATAATAACCTTGATTAATTAAAAAATATTATATTTGCATACATATAGCAGAGGCATTATAAACATTTTTTATTAATTAAAAAACATTTCGACATGAAAAGAGAGAAACTTACTTTAGTTGCAGTGCTACTTAGTGGCAGCCTATTGTTCAGTTCTTGTGTAGGTTCATTTGGTTTATTCAACCGTTTATCTTCTTGGAACCAATCTATTGGAAGCAAATTTGTAAATGAACTTGTATTTCTAGCTTTCAACATTGTTCCGGTTTACGGAGTGTCCTACCTGGCTGATGCTTTAGTTATTAATTCTATCGAGTTCTGGAGTGGTTCCAATCCGATGGCTAACGTAGGTGACGTAAAGAAAGTAAAAGGAGAGAACGGCAATTACATGGTAAAGACACTTGAAAATGGATATTCCATTACTAAAGAAGGTGAAACTGCTTCTATGGATTTGATTTATAACAAAGAAGCTAATACATGGAATGTAGTTGCAAACGGTGAAAGTGCTGAACTCATAAAGATGAACAACGACGGTACTGCCGATTTGTTCTTACCGAACGGCGAAAAAATGAATGTAACTTTGGATGCTCAAGGCATGATGGCAGCTCGCCAAGCTACAATGAGCAACCTTATGTTTGCAGCTCGCTAATAATTAAAGAATAAATATGTAAGAGATGAAACTTTCTCAAACGAGTTTCATCTCTTTTTTATTATCCACTATATTACTATTCTATGCTATGAAGAAGATACATATATTAATCCTTTCAGTAATAACATTCACCTGTTTTTCATGCCAAAAACAGAACCCCAAGACTCAATTGGAGGAGATAGCTATCAATTTCTGTGAATCTTTTTATAATTTCAATTATCCGGTTGCCGAAGAATGGAGTACTCCGTCTTCACTATCCTATCTTAGTTTTTTAGCATCTAATATTCAGCAAAATCATTTGGATCAGCTCAAAACACAAGGAGCGGCAAAAGCTTCTATCATTACTTCGAGTGAGATAACTCCTGACTCTGAAATGGCAACAGTAATCTGCCAAATAAAAAATGCATTTATTATCAATCCTATCAATGGAAAAGCGGAACGGTTTTCTTCTCTGCAAGATACACTCCAACTAATAAAAGAAGGCAATAAATGGTTGGTTAGAAAGGATATCCCACTGCAAAATGGAAAGCAAAATCACGACTAAATTTAGGATGAATAATAGGAAAATGCTCTTTTTTAGTCTCAAAAGCCGGATTAACAGCCTTCATACCTCCATCAAAACGAAGAATAAAGAAGTCTAAGTCAAGACGAAGCCCTAACCCGTAAGCTACTGCTATCTGCTTATAAAACTTATTAAACTTGAAAACTCCACCCGGTTGATTGGCATATTCACGAACAGTCCAGATATTACCAGCATCAATAAAGACAGCTCCCTGAAATTTCCAGAACAACTTACTTCGATATTCGATACTGGCATCCAATTTAATATCTCCGGATTGATCGAGCAAATTTCCCTTACCGGCAAAAGACCCCGGACCTAGATCTCGTACACTCCATCCGCGAACACTGTTAGCTCCACCCGAAAAATATTGTTTCTCAAACGGAATAGTTTTTGCGTTCCCGTATGGAACAGCTATACCTATACCGGCATGAAATGCAAATGAATTACGATAGTCAATCCTGATATTTTTAGAGAAGTCAAACTCTCCCTTGATATATTGTGCATAAGGTATTCCAAGAATGGCATACTCATTATTAGCGTTTTTCCTAATTCCAGTCATCTTCGACAAAGCATACATTATATTTCCCGCAGACTCGAAATTAAAACGAATGGAATACGAGTTGGAAGCGATTGTATTATTAACAATAGCCCCTCCTACACTATTATAGTTATAGCTATATCCCATATTTATTATCAGGCGGTCTTGATAATTATATTGAAAAATATCATTTTGACCTTTATTTATATAGTCCTCTTTAAATCTTTCTGAAATTCGCGGCAAATAAAGGAAAGCAATATTAATCAAATCAATACGATGTTGTATTTTTTGACGTTGCGTCCACTTATAACTCCATGAAGCAGAAGCCATTGTACGCAGAAATTCAGGACGCATCTGATAGTTATATTGCAAGCCGAATTCAGTAGTTGCCCTAATTTTTCGTTTAAAATCAGAAGACACAAAAGGGAATAAAAAATTAGGGAAATTAATACTTGACTCTACTCCGAATTCTGTATAGTTATTATTTGCATACCCCGCTTGAAGTCCGGAGATCACTTCATAAGCGCCACGAAACTTTATCATAAAGGTTTCTGATCCGCGAAAAAGATTCCGATTTTGGAAAGAAACAGAAGCTGCTGCTCCCAAGTCACCGGCAGAGTTGGTCCCTTCTACCTCAAAAGCTATAGATTTATGCTTACTTTTAGTCAGCATCACATAGCAGTCAAGCTTTGTCGAATCTCCAATCTGCGTTTCTACAAAACGGATATTGGTATATTTCAATGCCGGCAAGCGTCCAAAACTGGAATATGTCTGCTGTACATCGCGCTCATTATACAAATCTCCGGGAGCAAAACGAAGATTATCCGTAAGCACCTTAGGACGCAAATACAGTTTATCTTTATAATAAATCGGATACCCTTTATAATTAATAGAGTCATTAATCTCCACACTGCTCAATGCCGACGACTGCAATACATCATAATCCGTAATAAAGTTAATCTTGTTAATCCAATATTGTTGATGTGCCTTTGCCGAATCACTGACATGAGTTTTAAATGGGTGCAAGTGTTGTGTCAAATCTACATTATAAGTATTTCGTACCGTATCTGCGGTATAGCCTATATAATCCTTATTGAATTTATAGTAACCATTCCGGAGTAATTTATCCGTGATTCGTTGCCTATCCGCATCCAACACGTTTACATCAAAATACATCTTCTCCTTCAATAAACTTTTTGCTGAATCTTGTTTCAAAAGAGCAGCTATTTGAGGATCGTTGATATCATATTTTATAGATTGAACGATGTATGGTTTTCCGGCTGTTACATCGTAATAGAGTTTTATTTTCTTCTTCTTTATTTTAGTGGAACGCTTTACCGTTGCTGCCATATATCCCATATTATGAACAGCCTTTGTGATTTCTTCTTCAGAACGCTGCGCTTCTTCTTCATTATATATCACAGGAGCATCACCTATCCTTCGTAGAAATTTATTCCCCCATTTGGTAGAATCACGTCCCGAAAGATTATAAACATATAACTGTGTTTTAATCAGGCTGAACCATTTGGCATTAGGATTCTGACGAACATACATTCGTAAAGATGAAGGCCGTATATTCTTCTGGTCCGTACGAATCTTGACTTCATCCAACAGGTAAGAACCCTCCGGCACAAACTTTGTGGATGTGCACGAAGCAAGTGACAAAATAGCGGCAGAAGCAAGCAAATAAAGAAATTTTTTCCTCATACGGTTTTACATCGATAGCATAAAAAATGCGCTCACAAAGATAAATTATATTTTCCGATGAGGAAAATAAATTAAGAAAAAGAGAGGAAAGTAAGGATAGATTGGAAATATCTTTATAGCTTTGTCACAAAATAAAGTTTATGGTATTGTTAAGTAAAAACAAAATAAAGTATATTCATTCGCTTGAGCTAAAGAAAATACGTAAAGAAGAACGAGTTTTTCTAGCCGAAGGTCCTAAACTAGTAGGCGATTTACTCGGACATTTTCCCTGTTGTTTCCTGGCAGCTACCGCATCCTGGATTCAGGAACATCCTGATCTTCGTGTAAATGAAATAGCAGAAGTTTCTCAAGAAGATCTTTCACGAGCCAGTTTACTGAAAACTCCGCAGCAGGTGCTTGCTGTCTTTGAACAGCCCCAATATACTCTGACCCCGGGGGTTGCCCGCCATTCCCTTTGCCTGGCATTGGACGACGTTCAGGACCCCGGAAATTTGGGGACTATTGTTCGTTTAGCTGATTGGTTCGGCATTGAACATATTATTTGTTCGCAAAACACAGTGGATGTTTATAATCCCAAGACCATACAAGCCACTATGGGGGGGATTGCGCGGGTAAAAGTACATTATACCTCTCTCCCTGATTTTATTCGTTCACTCGGTGAAGATATACCTGTATTCGGAACTTTCCTTAATGGGAAAAATATGTATGAACAGCCATTAACCGCCAATGGTTTGATCGTAATGGGAAATGAAGGAAATGGAATAGGAAAAGAAGTAGAAACTTTAATAAATAGAAAACTTTATATTCCCAATTATCCACAAGGAAAAGAAACCTCCGAGTCACTCAATGTAGCCATAGCTACCGCAGTAATCTGTGCCGAGTTCCGTCGACAGGCTGCATGGAAATAAAATCAAACGGATAAAATAAAACAGGGAATAATACTTCCCCCTTCTCTTTTAATTCTTTTAATGACTCTTCAAAACACCGGGAAGATTGATTTAGAATATTGGAAGGATTAATTTGAAACACTGGGATATTTTTTAAAATCATCCCAGTGTTTTTTATTTCTTCAAGCTGGTCAGCAGGAAGTAAAACAATTACTCCCGGCATCCATTCAACCGACTCTATTTCTTCCGTTAGTGGAAATGTATCTCGAACAACTCCTTCATCGGTTATTTCCACTACCTGCTGTTTTATAAAACCAACATCAGGCATGAATAAATAATGAGATGCAAATCGTTTCATATCACTAACGAGTTTGACGTCTTTGCTGTTGCTGCCTGCGCTGATTCATTTGCCGTTCCTTTCTTTGTTCTATTCTCTCTTGCTGGATATGTTGCTCCACCTCGATCTGTTCCGGTTTCTTTTCACGTTGAGTTCCTGTACGACGACGGTTCATTTCTTCCGGCGTCAAACGTTGGACATCCTCTTTATGTTCTTCGGCAACTTTATGCAAGGAATCCACCACTTCTTCCTCCGAAATCTTTTTCAGAGAATCCGCTTTCAGAGCTTCTATCTTATTCAGGGAGTCACGAACAGCAAAAGCGAGAGTATCTTTGCAATGATAACGAGTCATAGTGAAATGGTCTGCTAATAGCGTTCCCCCTTTCTGCTCGCCTAACATCGGATAGTAAATGAAACCTCTAATTTCCTTCATAGCTCCCAGCGTATCAGCATATAAACGTATTTGCTGAACTCCCGGGCGGGTTATAGTCTTCAGATGATTTATCGTATCTTTTTCGTAGATAACCTGCATACCCATAGCTACCGCTCTCAAAGAATCAGCAAGCATTGGCTCCAGAAAACGATAATTCACTTCCCAAACCAAGGTATCACGGTCTTTATAGTTAGTATCGGTAGGCAATACGAACGAATAACGGTTATTCATCATCTCGCCGGTCAAACGTATCATACGCAACCAAGGCCATACATCAAGACTATCACCTGGTTCTGTCATTTTCGGTTTCTTATCTCGCAAAGCTATTAAATGATTAACTTCGTCCTGTTGGTCTTTCAAGCGTTTCTTTACTTTCTCATAGATTTTCGATAAAACTTCTGTGTTGCGTGTATACCAAACCATAGATGAGTCGAATACAGCCTGCGTAGTTCCATACTTCTTAAAAACAGCATCAATATACAACGCTTTTTTATAGTTCTCACTGTAAGGCAGGTTATCTCCCATGGACTTTGCCAGATGATAATCATATAGCAAATTCTCCATTTTCGATTCCGGGATTACGTCATTAGGTCTTTTCACTTTACATCCCGCTACCGCAAGCGCAAGCATGCAGATGAAACACAGATGAAACCGAAGCTTACTTTTCATGATTCTCAACTTCCTTTTTATCGCCTTTATCCAATGAATGATATGACTCATTCAGATATTTACTATAAAAGAGTAATAAAGCAATGATACCACAACTAATGGCAGCATCTGCAAAATTAAAGATCGGGCTGAAAAATATAAAATGCTCTCCACCTACGAATGGCAGCCATGCAGGCCAGTTTGTATCTATAATCGGGAAATAAAACATATCCACTACTTTACCATAGAACCAGGTGGAATATCCTCCGCCCTCCGGCATGAAACTCGCAATCTGTGAATGAGTGCTTTCATTGAAAATAACTCCATAGAATACACTATCTATAATATTACCTAAAGCACCGGTCAGAATCAGAGCCACACAAACGATATATCCGGTTTTGAAGCCTTTCTTTACAATTTTATATAGATACCAACCGATTAATGCAACTGCAACAATACGGAAAGTAGTCAGGAATAATTTCCCGAAAATCTCCATACCGAAAGCCATTCCGTTGTTCTCGGTGAAATAAATATAAAACCAGTCCGTCACACGTATGCTTTCGTGCCAGTACATATGAGTTTTAATCCAGATTTTAATGATCTGGTCGATAATCAATACGGAAAAGATAACGATCAGAGCGATTGTTCCCTTCGTGAATAGTTTCTTCATGCGTTCATTATAAATTAAACATAACGAGCTACAAGTGCCGTGCGTCAACATTGCGCAGCTACTTGTAGCTCGTCACCCGTAGCTTGTGTAGCTATCTATTATTTTTTACCACTGTTCTTAGCTTCAATGCTCAATGTCGCATGAGGAACAGCGCGCAGGCGTTCTGCCGGAATCAGCTTTCCGGTTTCGCGACAAATGCCATACGTTTTATTCTCTATGCGTACTAAAGCTGCCTGCAATCCCTGAATAAACTTCAGTTGGCGTTGTGCCAAACGGGTCGTTTCTTCTTTGGAAAGCGTATTAGCTCCTTCTTCCAACACTTTATATGTAGGAGATGTATCGTCAGTGTCATTACCGTCCAATCCCATCAAACTCTTTTTCAACTGTTCATAGTCACGTTGTGCTAGTTCCAGTTTCTCCATAATAATGGCACGGAATTCTTCAAGTTCCGCATCTGAGTATCTAGTCTTTTCTGCCATAATCTTACAATTTTAAAAGGTTAATCAATATAGTATTAGTCTTTTATCACATTCACAAACAGTGAGAAATCGTCAAAGCTAAGCTCTGTACCGTCTTTCACCTCATCAACAAGTTCAAGAGATGTGCCTAAAACCTGGTTACAAATATAAGTATTATATTCATTTACCGCATCATCTGTTTGTGTATTTTTCGAGATTGTTATTTTTATTTTATCTGTAATCTCGAAACCGCTTGATTTACGTATATTTTGTATACGATTTACCAATTCACGGGCAATACCCTCACGACGTAACTCTTCGGTAACTGTAACTTCAAGTGCCACAGTCAACTTGCCTTCATTAGCAACCAACCAGCCCGGAATATCTTCACTGATAATTTCCACGTCTGAGACTTCGATAACGGCTTCCTCTCCATTCAGGTTCAAAGTGTATTTTCCATTCTTTTCCAGTTCGGAGATTGCTTCCTGCGACATTTCTGCAACGGCAGCAGCTACGGCTTTCATTTGTTTTCCAAATTTCGGCCCCAGTTTCTTAAAGTCACATTTCACTTTCTTTACCAAGACACCGGCCGCACCGTCTACGAACTTGATTTCTTTCACATTCACCTCGTTCATTATCAGGCTTTTCACAGCTTCGATATGTGCTTTCTGCTCTTCGTCCAGCACCGGCACCATGATACATTGTAGCGGTTGACGGACTTTTATATTCACTTTACGACGTAATGCCAATACCATAGAAGTAACGTCCTGTGCCATTTGCATACGGGTTTCCAATTCCTTATTTATCATTTCTTCCTGATATTTAGGGAATTCAGCCAAGTGTACGGATACTACATTATCACGTCCTGTTGCTGTAATCAAATCCGTATACAGACGATCTGCATAGAATGGAGAAATGGGGGCCATTAATTTAGCAACCGTTTCAAGACACGTATATAATGTCTGATAAGCAGACAGTTTATCTTGTGTAAATTCACCTCCCCAGAAACGTTTACGGTTCAGGCGAACATACCAATTGGATAAGTTATCGTTGACAAAGTCGGAAATCAAACGCCCTGCTTTAGTCGGTTCGTATTCGTTATAACAAGTATCTACTTCTTTTATTAGCGTATTCAGTACAGACAAAATCCAACGGTCGATTTCCGGACGTTCTGCCATAGGCACATCAGCTTCTTTATACTCAAATCCGTCTACATTGGCATAAAGTGCAAAGAACGAGTAGGTATTATATAAAGTACCAAAGAACTTACGACGAACTTCTTCCACTCCTTCTACGTCGAACTTCAAATTATCCCACGGAGAAGAATTGGTAATCATGTACCAACGTAACGGATCGGAACCGTACTTTTCAATAGTCGTGAATGGATCGACAGCATTATTAAGGCGTTTGGACATTTTATTACCATTCTTATCGAGTACCAGCCCATTAGAAATAACCGCTTTATAGGATACACTATCAAATACCATAGTAGCAATAGCGTGCAATGTAAAGAACCAACCACGTGTCTGGTCTACTCCTTCAGCGATAAAATCAGCCGGATATACCTGACGGCTATCCAACAGTTCTTTATTTTCGAACGGGTAATGAATCTGCGCATAAGGCATAGCACCCGAGTCGAACCATACGTCGATCAAGTCGGATTCACGTTTCATTGGCTGACCGTCTTTCGATACTAATATAATATCATCTACATAAGGACGGTGGAGGTCAATCTTATCATAATTTTCTTCAGTATATTCGCCGGGTACAAAACCTCTATCTTTGTAAGGATTGGACTTCATAAATCCGGCAGCTACCGATTTTTCTATTTCATTGTATAATTCCTCTACTGACTCAATACACAATTCACCTGTACCGTCTTCCGTACGCCAGATAGGTAGCGGAGTACCCCAATAACGTGAACGGCTCAGGTTCCAGTCATTCAGATTTTCCAGCCATTTTCCAAAACGTCCCGTTCCGGTAGATTCCGGTTTCCAGTTGATAGTCTTGTTCAGTTCCATCATACGCTCTTTGCAAGCTGTAGAACGGATAAACCAGCTATCCAACGGATAATAAAGTACCGGCTTATCTGTACGCCAACAGTGCGGATAGTTGTGGACATGCTTTTCTATTTTGAATGCCTGATTGTTTGCTTTCATCATCATAGCCAGAACAATATCCAGAGATTCAGCAGCTTGGGCAGCTTTCTCATCATATTTTCCGTCTATCATAAACACAGGATTGTAGGCGTTTTTCACCCATGCACCTTGATATTCCTTGTATTTTTCTACATCCACACATTCTTTTACAAAATTCTCGTCCAGTTCATTCAACAGGTAGAATTTACCAGTCAGGTCTACCATTGGACGAGTTTCGCCTCTCTTATTAATCATAAAAAGCGACGGTATTCCCGCAGCACGTGCCACGTTTGCGTCGTCTGCACCAAATGTCGGTGCGATATGGACAATTCCCGTACCATCTTCTGTAGTTACATAGTCGCCCGGAATTACACGGAATGCCTTATTACTAGCCTTCCAATCACCGTCTTCTGACACTTCAACCGGTTTTACCCACGGAATCAGTTGCTCATATTCCATGCCAATAAGGTCAGTACCTTTGTATTCGGCGATTACTTTAAATGGAACCAGTTTATCTCCTGCCTTATAATCTTCCAATTTCAAGTCAGCAGCTTTGGGGTTGAAAAGAGCATTCAACAAAGCCTTTGCCAAAACAACCGTGATAGGTTCTCCGGTATAAGCGTTATAGGATTGCACAGCAACATAATCAATTTTCGGTCCTACACAAAGTGCTGTATTTGAAGGCAATGTCCAAGGAGTAGTTGTCCATGCTATAAAATAGGGAGTTCCCCACTCTGTCATTTCCGGTTTAGGATTCTTCATCTTAAACTGAGCAACCACTGTCGTATCTTTTACGTCACGATAACAACCCGGCTGATTCAATTCGTGCGAACTTAATCCTGTTCCGGCAGCCGGAGAATATGGCTGGATAGTATATCCTTTATATAACAGTCCTTTTTTGTACAACTGCTTCAGCAACCACCACAATGTTTCGATATAACGATTATCATACGTGATATATGGATGTTTCATATCCACCCAATACCCCATTTGATGCGTCAAATCTTCCCATTCTTTGGTGTATTTCATTACGTCTTTACGACAAGCTGCATTGTAGTCGGCCACAGAGATTTTCTTACCAATATCCTCTTTTGTGATGCCTAATGCTTTTTCCACACTAAGTTCCACAGGCAGTCCGTGCGTATCCCAACCGGCTTTACGCTTCACCTGATAACCTTTCATTGTTTTGTAACGGCAGAAAATGTCTTTAATGGTACGAGCCATTACATGGTGAATACCCGGCATTCCATTAGCCGAGGGAGGTCCTTCGAAAAATACAAACGAAGGACAGCCATCACGTTCTGTCATACTCTTGGCGAAAACTTTGTTTTCGTCCCACTTCTTCAGTACATCTTTGTTCACCTGCGAAAGGTCAAACTGCGAATATTCAGTAAATCTCTTACCCATAGCTGTATCTACGATTTTACTATTTACAATTTACAATTTGAGGGGTATCCCCATTTTTAAGGGTGCAAATTTACAAAAACATTTGTTTAGTTGAGCAAAAAGCTAAGACTTTTAATCGGAATCATGTGAAGTTAACGATTATAAATAGCTGTCGGCCTAAACAAAACGGAAATCTCCTTGTTTTAGTGGGAAATAAAAAAGCACTCAATTATGAATTACGGTATCAGTATTTTATTCAGAGCAATCCCTTTGGCGATGGCACTCTTTTGCTTCGGATACGGAGCGTTTATTTATGGTTATGGAGATGCAGGAAACCGGGTCGTAGCAGGTCCTGTCGTGTTTTCACTTGGTATGATATGTATTGCACTGTTTTGTACAGCTGCCACTATTATCCGGCAAATCATACATACCTATAATGAAACAACAAAATACATTTTACCTATTGTAGGATATTTGGCAGCTCTAATCACTGTTATCAGCGGTATCTGTATTTTCAGTAATGCGACCTCTCCTTCCGCCTTTGTCGCAGGTCATGTAATAACCGGTGTAGGATTTATCACGGCTTGCGTAGCTACTGCCGCTACCTCTTCTACCCGATTCTCTTTGATTCCGGAAAACTCTAAAGCAACAGGAAGTGAGGTCCCACAAGGAGCGTTTTCTGTGGGTCAGAGACGAGCAATGATCATTCTTGCAATCGTCATATCTATTATTGCATGGGTATGGGCATTCGTTTTATTAGGCAACAGCCACTCTCATCCTGCTTATTTTGTCGCAGGACACGTAATGGTAGGGCTTGCTTGTATTTGTACCAGCCTCATAGCATTGGTGGCTACTATTGCTCGTCAGGTGCGAAATGATTATTCGGAAAAAGAACGGAATAAATGGCCGAAACTAGTTTTATTAATGGGATCTATTTCTTTTGTATGGGGATTATTCGTTATTTTGGCAGATTCGGGGAGTGCAAACGGTACCACCGGATATATCATGCTTGGACTGGGTCTTGTATGTTATAGTATTTCCAGTAAAGTAATTCTGTTGGCAAAGATATGGAGACGGGAATTTAAACTAGCCAACCGCATCCCTATGATTCCGGTATTAACAGCATTGACTTGTTTATTCCTGGCTGCTTTCGTATTCGAACTCGCTACCGTACATGCAGATTATTTCATTCCGGCACGTGTTCTAGTAGGATTAGGGGCTATCTGCTTCACACTATTTTCTATCGTTAGCATACTGGAAAGCGGTACTTCTTCTAAATAAAAATATAGCGTCACTATCCTAAACACATAGTGACGCTATTCGAGATATATGGTGACGCTATTTTAACGGGATAACGTCACTATTTTATTTTTTTAATTTCACTTCATAGACATCATTTCTACGATCTTTCAAATTGCGTACACTACCGTATGTATGTAACGCACTCAATAAATCCAGATCGACATCCGAAACCAATATCATTTCTGTATTCGGAGTCGCTTCCGCTCGTTTTCCGTCTGTCGGAAAAGCAAAATCACACGGAGTAAATACACCCGATTGGGCATACTGAATATCCATATTGTGTACGCGGGGGAGATTTCCCACGCTGCCTGCAATGACAACAAAACATTCATTTTCGATCGCACGCGCCTGAGCACAGACACGAACGCGGGAATAGGCATTTTGTGTATCCGTCAGGAAAGGTACAAACAATATCTGCATTCCTTGATCTGCCATTAGCCGGGAGAGTTCCGGAAACTCTACATCATAGCAAATCAAAACACCAATTTTAGCACAATCTGTATCAAAGGTTTGTAGTAATTTTCCCCCACTCAACCCCCAACTCTTGATTTCATCCGGAGTGACGTGCATTTTTTCATACATTTCGTATGTTCCGTCGCGACGGCAAAGGAATCCTACATTATAAAGCAGCCCGTCTTCTTTCACATAGGGCATACTACCGGTAATAATGTTTATATTATAGCTAATAGCCAGATTTATAAACCGATCACGAATCTCATCGGTATATTTTGCCAATCCGCGAATAGCCTGCGATTCTCCTTTATCATTATACTTCGACATTAAAGGCGCATTAAAGTATTCCGGGAAAAGAACAAAATCACTTTTATAGTCTGATACTGCATCTACAAAAAATTCTACCTGTTCGAACAGATCATCCAGTGTTTTATAACTACGCATCTGCCATTGTACCAAACCTACGCGAACAGTAGTTTTTGGATTGATATATTCTTGTGTAGGAGGTTGATAATAGATATTATCCCACTGTAACAAACAGGCATAATGTTTAGACTCCTCATCATTCGGCAAATAATTAGTCATTACCTTGCGGACATGGAAATCATTTGATAATTGGAACGTAAGCACCGGATCGTAAATATCACGTTGACGTACCCGTTCGATATATTCTTTTGGACGCATCTTGTCAGCATATTTATGATAATTCGGAATACGGCCGCCGAACATAATGGCTTTCAGGTTCAATGTTTCGCATAGTTCTTTGCGATATTCATACATACGTCGCGCCAGACGCAATCCGCGATATCCGGGGTGAATAAATACCTCTATGCCATACAGAATATTCCCCTCAGGATTATGCGTATTAAATGTTTCCTTACCCGTGACTTGTGCATACGTATGGTCATTCTTCACCTTATCATAATCAACAATAATAGAAAGAGCGCAACCTACAATTTTGTCGTCAACCACTGTAACAATCTGTCCTTCCGGAAAAATATTGATTAATTTCTGAATCTGTTTATGGGTCCAGAACACATCGCTACCGTCAGAATAAACACGAGTAAACGATTGGGATAATTGTGCGTAATCTTCTATTTGAAGATTACGTATCTGCACTTTATTAATTTTAATCGGATGTTGTTCCATAACAATACGTGTTTTTATATAAAGACAGTGCAAAGGTACAGCTTATCCTCATATATTGTTCTCCAAAGATAAGAAAATAAAAATCCGTAAATCACAGATTCCTATATCTGCTGATTTACGGATTTTCCACAAGAGATATTATCTGATTTATTTATTCTTCTTCCATAGTTTGCTCATATCCTCCAATGTCTTACCTTTCGTTTCGGGCACCCAACGCCAAACGAAAATAGCAGCCGCTACACAGATAATTCCATAAAGACTATACGCAAACATCGGGCTGAAATCGTACAATGCCGGGAAAGTAGAAGATACAATATAATTGAATATCCATTGGAAAGCCACAGCGATTGCCACCGCTTTACCACGAATTGTGTTCGGGAAGATTTCCGAAATCAATACCCAGCAAATCGGGCCCCATGACATCATAAAGAAGGCGGCATATACGATAACCGAAAGTACCGGAAGAATTCCTTTTATTGCCATGCTATCACACATCGCTACTGCAAATGCACCTACGGCCATACCGATAGAACCGATTATCAACAGAGGTTTGCGCCCGAAGCGATCTACTGTAAAGATTGCAACCAGTGTAAAGATAATATTCACAACACCCATAATAACCGTTTGCATCATGCCACCTCCTTCTGCACCTGCATTTTCAAAAATACGAGGAGCATAGTAAAGCACTGCATTGATGCCGATAGCCTGTTGGAATACGGAAAGCAGAATACCGATAACAATTACTGCCACTCCATAAGTAAAGAGTTTTTCTGTTTTTTCGTGAGCAGTAGCTTTAATATCGTTAAGAATTTCTTGTGCTTTTGTCTTACCATTGATCTTTTCCAGAATTGAATAAGCTTTTTCATCTTGTTGTACCAATACCAAATAGCGAGGAGTTTTTGGGACAAAGAACAATAATAGACCAAAGAATGCAGCCGGAAAAGCTTCCGAGCCGAACATAAAACGCCAGCCTTCAAATACAGTCCACATATCAGATTCTGAGCTAACTGATAAAACTCCGGCAGCATCTTTCAGAATAATAGGATTTTGGTGATCGCCCATAATCAGGTAATTCACAAAGTATACAACCAACATACCGAAAATAATGGCAAACTGGTTGCACGAAACAAGTGTTCCGCGAATGTTGGAAGGAGCTATTTCTGCGATATACATCGGACAAACAGCAGACGCAAGCCCGACACCGATACCACCTAAAACACGATATAAGTTAAATGTAACCAGCAAATCCATATTCGGTTTTCCATATTCGAAAAACAGAAATTCCGGATAATAGGAACCTAATGCTGAAAGGAAAAAGAGTACGGCAGCAAGTCTCAGGGAGTTACGACGCCCTAGACGGGAAGCGAATATACCGGAGAACGCCCCACCAAGTACGCAGCCTATCAATGCACTGGAAGAAGTGATTCCATGCATTACTTTATTATATTGAAAATCGGAAGCGGAAAGGAAGAATGCCTCCAGACCCTTCTCTGCACCGGAAATAACTGCTGTATCATAACCGAAAAGCAATCCTCCCAGGATAGCAACAGAAGTTATCGAATATAGGTAGAGTTTACTACCTTCGTTCGTTGTATTAATCATGGTGTATAAGTAGATAAGTAGTGTGTAGTAGTTGGATTAGATAATAGTAAGGCGATAAAGCTCTACCTCTATCGCCTTATATTTGATTCTCTATTAGCAGTACATATTCAGAATTGCTTCGTAAAGTTCTTGTTTGCCGCTAGTCTGCTTTGGTTCACCGTTCGCTTTAGCATAAGCAACTACATCTTCCAAAGATAATTTACCTTCCTCAAATTCTTTACCTTTACCACCGTCGAATGAAGCATAACGATCAGACAACATTTTCTTGTATGGAGATTCGTTCAGCAGAGCTGCCGCACTTTCCAATGCACGAGCCATAGCGTCCATACCTGCAATGTGAGCAATAAAAATGTCTTCCAAATCAGTAGAATTACGGCGAGTTTTGGCATCGAAATTAGTTCCGCCATTACCCAAACCGCCATTACGGATGATTTGCATCATCGCCTGAGTCAGTTCATAGTTGTCAATCGGGAATTGGTCTGTATCCCAACCATTCTGATAGTCGCCACGGTTAGCGTCGATAGAACCTAACATACCGTTATCCACTGCTACTGCCAACTCATGTTCGAAAGTGTGGCCAGCCAAAGTAGCATGGTTTACTTCGATGTTAACTTTGAAATCTTTATCCAAACCATGAGCTTTCAGGAAGCCGATCACAGTTTCCGTATCTACATCATACTGATGCTTAGTCGGTTCCATAGGTTTCGGTTCAATCAGGAAAGTACCTTTAAAACCACGGGAACGAGCATAATCACGAGCAATAGTCAACATCTGTGCAAGGTGTTCTTTTTCACGTTTTTGATCTGTATTCAAAAGAGACATATAACCTTCACGACCACCCCAAAACACATAGTTCTGACCGCCCAATTCGATAGTTGCGTCAATTGCATTCTTGATTTGTACAGCAGCACGGGCCACTACGTCAAAATCAGGATTTGTTGCAGCACCATTCATATAACGGGCATGGCCGAATACGTTGGCAGTACCCCATAACAGTTTGATACCAGTTTCTGCTTGTTTCTGTTTTGCGTATGCTACGATTTCTTTTAAGTTAGCTTCATATTCTTCAATGCTAGCACCTTCTGAAACCAAGTCTACATCGTGAAAACAATAGTATTCAATACCCATTTTCTGCATAAATTCAAAACCTGCATCCATTTTATCTTTTGCAGCCTGTATAGCATCTGTATTACCGTTCCAAGGGAACAGTTTTGTTCCACTACCGAATTGGTCGCCACCTTCAGCGCATAATGTATGCCACCATGCCATAGAGAACTTCAACCAATCTTTCATCTTCTTGCCGTTGATTACTTTTTCAGCATCGTAATAACGGAATGCCATAGGGTTTTTACTATCTTTACCTTCGAATTTAATCTTTTCAATTCCTGGGAAAAATTCTTTTGTTGCCATAATTCTTTATATTTTAAATGATTATTTATATTGTTACTTGTTATCTGAGTTGAAAATAGAAATTTTATCGACCATTGATTTTTCTAGACGATATTTCCATTTGGCGTATGCATCTGCATATTCTTGGTGTTTAGCCACATTAGGTTCGATAATATTTAGCTTTTCAAGTGTTGCAAAAGCCTCATTATTATCCTTGTAGATACCTGCACCGATACCTGCGCCTTTGGCAGCACCGACAGAGCCATCCGTGTCATAAAGTTCGATTGTAGCCCCTGTCACTCCTGCCAAAGTGTCACGGAAGATAGAACTCAGGAACATATTTGCGTGTCCGGCATGAATCATCTTTACCGGAATACCCATTTGTTCCATAATATCTATACCATATTTAAAAGAAAACACAATACCTTCCTGGGCTGCACGAATAATATGATGTTTGCCATGAGTATTAAAATCTATCCCACGGATACTACAGCCTATCTCCTTATTATTCAGCATACGTTCGGCACCATTACCGAAGGGAAGAATGCTGATTCCTGCGCTACCTATCGGAGCTTTGGAAGCCAGCACGTTCATTTCATTATATGATATTCCTTCAGGTGCAATAGTACGTTTTACCCATGAGTTAAGGATACCTGTGCCGTTGATACAAAGCAATACTCCCAAGCGGGTCTGCTCTTTCGAATGATTCACGTGCGCAAAAGTGTTGACACGTGACTGCGGATCATAATTCACTTCCCCATTCACTCCATAAACAACTCCTGATGTGCCTGCTGTAGAAGCAATTTCACCCGGATTGAACACATTCAGAGAAAGAGCATTATTCGGCTGGTCACCGGTACGATAAGTAATGGGGGTTCCTTCTTTTAATCCCAATTCTTTGGCTGCTATTGCATTTACACATCCTTGCTCGGCAAAAGTCGGTTTAATATCGGCAATCAATGACGAATTGAATCCATAATAATCCATCAAGAAATCGGCTATACGATTGTTTTTGAAGTCCCAGAACATACCTTCCGAAAGTCCGGAAACAGTTGTACAGATTTCTCCGCTCAATTTCATGGCGATATAATCACCTGGCAGCATTATTTTGTAAATCTGTTCATAGATAGCCGGTTCATTCTGTTTAATCCAAGCCAATTTGGAAGCGGTAAAGTTTCCCGGTGAGTTTAGGAGATGAGAAAGACATTTTTCTTCTCCGATAGTTTCAAATGCCTTCTGACCACAAGGCACAGCACGCGAATCACACCAGATAATAGCAGGACGCAATACTTGTTGGTCTTTGTCTACACATACCAGACCATGCATCTGATAAGAGATACCAATTGCCTTAATCTCAGCCGCACTGACTCCGGATTCATTCATAATGGCTTGTGTAGACAACTTTAAGTTCTCCCACCAGCTTTCCGGATCTTGCTCCGCCCAACCGGGATTCACTGCAATAATTTTTGCCTCTGTTTTCGGAAAGAATGCCGATGATACACATTTGCCAGTTTCAGCATTTACCAAGCTCGCTTTTACAGACGAGCTACCTATGTCATAACCTAATAAAAACATGATTTTATTTACGATTTAACGATTTTCAATTTTATTACTTAGATTTACCAAACACCCGGCATATATCACCGTCTCACCTTATTGTATATCTTCTTATCGAACTTATAATAGCGTGCGGCACGATGGGCTACTCCTTGTTGCTTTTCTTCCAAAGGAACCACATATTCCATCATTGCTATTTTTTTATGGAAGTTACGCACATCTACAACTTTGTCATATACTAGTTCAAAAAGAGTTCTCAATTGCGCAGCTGTAAACTTACGCGAAAGTAGTTCGAACAACATTGAAGGGTTAAATTCCACAAACTGACGGATGTATGTCATTGCTTCCTTAATAATCAGATTATGATCGAACGCCAATGTCTTTACTTCTTTCAGAGCAATCCAACAAGCCTGATGCTCGTCCAGATTCTTATCCAAAGTTCTATCTATCTTAACCATTGACAAATATGCAATAGTCACAATACGCTCTACCCTTGACTGCATTGCCCGTTCCAACCAGCGAACATCTTTCGGATTACTCGTTCTGTTTTTGGAACCGAATGCTTTAAACTGCATCAGGTTTACATTTTTAAGTCCTGTCAATTCATATAATACGCGCTGTGCAGCCTCGTCCAGATCCTCATCCATATAAATAAGACTTCCGGGAAGTTTCATATCGTGATATACTTCTCCATTATCTTCACCTGCACGTTTCACAAGCAACACTTTCAGTTGTTCGCCGTCAAAACCAATCACTACACAATCTACTGATATATGATTGTTGGCCAAAGGTGTATTTTTCTGTATATTCTGCATATCCGTTTTTTTAATATGGCGCAAATATAGAGGCTAATATTCGCTTAAACAAAAATAATTAATATGCTATAAAACATTGTTTATCACATAAATACATATCATATATTCTACAATATCAATACTTAGTGTTATCTTATGAATTACAATATGTATTTTAGTCTTTTCCAGGAAGAGTAATTGTATAAAGTACAAAAACCAGATTGATGCTTTATTTTCAGTACTTTTCATGATCTATAGAATAAATTCAGATAGGGATACTTATTGTACTTTAAACGATATGTCATTTTGTACCTTATCGTTTTTTATTCTATCTTTGTATCGTAACTATTAAAAAATCCAAAATGGAACGTCATCCAGTCATTTTATCCATTGCTGGCTCCGATTGTTCGGGAGGAGCAGGTATTCAGGCGGATATCAAAACAATCTCGGCTTTGGGAGGCTATGCAGCGTCAGTCATTACCGCAGTTACCGTACAAAATACATTAGGGGTACACGCTGTACAATCAGTGCTGCCTGAGATTGTCCGTGGGCAGATAGAAGCTGTTATGGATGATTTGCAACCGGTTGCAATCAAGATAGGTATGGTTAGTGACATTCAGATCGTTCGTACCATTGTAGACTGCCTGCGAAAATATATACCGGAATATATTGTTTATGATCCGGTCATGGTGTCTACCAGCGGACGAAAACTAATGTCGGACGAAACTATAGAAGAAATTAAAAGAGAACTGCTCCCACTCGTCACTTTAATTACTCCCAATCTTGACGAAGCAAGTGTTCTGACAGATAAAAGCATTCATAACATACATGAAATGCAGGAAGCGGCCAAAAGGTTGGTGGATGAGTATCAGACAAGTGTATTAATAAAAGGGGGGCATTTGGAGGGTGACAGAATGTGCGACCTCTTACATACGTCAGAATCGATCTTCCATATATATGAGGAGAAAAAGATAGAAAGTAACAATTTGCACGGAACAGGCTGTACCCTCTCCTCCGCTATTGCGACCAACCTGGCAAAAGGCTATCCTTTACGGGAATCTATCCAACATGCCAAATCATATATCACTCAGGCTATCATTGCAGGCAAGGATTTGCACATCGGACATGGCAATGGTCCGTTATGGCATTTCCCGGATTCGGTTGCACAAATATGTACATTTTGTGCGGTCGTATCATAAAAATCCGTAACTTTGCACCCGCAATTAAAAATCAATTAAATAATAAAGATATGAAAGCATTCGTTTTTCCCGGTCAAGGTGCTCAATTCGTAGGAATGGGTAAAGACCTGTATGAAAATTCAGCTTTAGCTAAAGAATTATTTGAAAAAGCAAATGATATTCTTGGATATCGCATTACAGATATCATGTTCAATGGTACGGACGAGGATCTTCGTCAAACGAAGGTTACTCAACCTGCCGTATTCCTTCACTCGGTAATCTCCGCTCTTTGTATGGGGGATGATTTCAAACCGGAAATGACAGCAGGACATTCACTCGGTGAATTTTCCGCATTGGTTGCTGCCGGAGCTTTGAGCTTTGAAGACGGTCTGAAACTTGTTTATGCACGTGCAATGGCTATGCAGAAAGCCTGTGAAGCGACTCCTTCTACAATGGCTGCTATCATCGCATTGCCGGATGAAAAGGTGGAAGAAATCTGTACTACCGTAAATGCTGAAGGTGAAGTTTGTGTACCGGCTAACTACAACTGTCCGGGACAAATCGTTATCTCAGGTTCCGTACCGGGCATCGAGAAGGCTTGCGAACTAATGAAAGCTGCCGGAGCAAAACGAGCTCTCCCATTGAAAGTTGGTGGTGCTTTCCACTCTCCGTTAATGGATCCTGCAAAAGTAGAATTGGAAGCTGCTATCAATGCAACAGAAATCCATACTCCTAAATGCCCGGTATATCAGAATGTAGACGCACTTCCTCATACTGACCCTGTTGAAATCAAAAAGAATCTGGTTGCTCAGTTGACAGCTTCTGTACGTTGGACTCAATCTGTTAAAAATATGATTGCCGACGGTGCTACTGACTTCACAGAATGTGGACCAGGTGCAGTATTGCAAGGTCTGATTAAGAAAATTGACGGTACTGTTAGTGCTCATGGCATTGCATAAAATCAATAAATACTGTATTTATTAGTTTACAGCGTGTTGGCAGAATTGCCAACACGCTTTTTTTATTCCGAATCTTCATACCAAAAAGAGAGTGATATGCTCTAAAACATTCAGGTAGATTTCTTTTTCGTAAACTTTCCGTATCTTGCTTCTGTTTTATTAGCAGGAATCATTTACTCAAATTTGTGAGCCATGAAAATACATGAATATCAAGCGAAAGAGATTTTCTCTAAGTATGGAATACCTGTTGAGAGGCACACTTTATGCCGTACTGCTGCAGGTGTTGTAGCTGCATATCGGAGTGTAGGTGCAGATAGAGTTGTCATTAAGGCACAGGTATTGACCGGAGGCCGGGGAAAGGCCGGAGGCGTCAAACTGGTAAACAACACAGAAGATGCTTATCAGGAAGCTAAAAATATACTCGGAATGAGTATTAAAGGCCTTCCCGTCAATCAGATATTGGTTAGCGAAGCAGTTGATATTACCGCCGAATATTATGTCAGTTTCACTATCGACCGAAATACACGTTCCGTTATTCTAATGATGAGTGCATCCGGTGGTATGGATATTGAACAAGTGGCTTGTCAGACACCGGAGAAAATTATTCGGTATTCAATCAATCCTTTCATTGGCATTCCAGATTATTTGGCACGTCATTTCGCCTTTTCACTTTTTCCCAAAACGGAACAAGCAAGTAAAATGGCTGTCATCCTGCAAGCACTTTATAAAATCTTCATGGAGAATGATGCCTCTCTGGTTGAGATCAATCCGTTAGCGCTAACAACAAAAGGTATGTTAATAGCTATTGATGCCAAAATTGTTTTCGATGACAACGCCCTATGTCGGCATCCTGAAATACGTGCTTTATTCGACCCGACAGAGGAAGAAAAGGTAGAAGCCGACGCCAAAGAAAGAGGTTTCAGTTATGTTCGCATGGACGGTAATATAGGTTGCATGGTGAACGGTGCCGGACTCGCTATGGCAACAATGGATATGATTAAGATTTATGGAGGTAATCCTGCCAACTTTCTTGATATTGGCGGTAGTTCCAACCCCATAAAAGTAGTGGAAGCCATGAAGCTTCTATTACAAGATGAAAAAGTAAAAGTTGTTCTGATCAATATTTTCGGAGGGATTACCCGTTGTGACGATGTGGCAATCGGGCTTATTCAGTCATTCGAGCAGATAAAGAGTGAAATACCTATCATTGTCCGGCTAACAGGAACAAATGAAAATATCGGCCGCGATCTTCTACGAAATCATAGCCGTTTTCAGATAGCAACAACTATGCAGGAAGCAGCGTTAATGGCTATAAAATCATAATGCGTAACAATATCAATAAAAAGTAAAAAACAATTATGAGTATATTAATAGATAAATCCACCCGTTTGATTGTACAAGGAATTACTGGTCGGGACGGGCTCTTTCATGCCAGGAAGATGAAGGAATATGGAACCAACGTTGTAGGAGGTACTTCTCCCGGTAAAGGGGGAACTGATGCAAACGGTATCCCAGTGTTTAACACCATGTATGAAGCTGTGGAACAGACGCAGGCTAACACTTCTATTATCTTTGTTCCGGCACGTTTTGCAGCAGATGCTATCATGGAGGCGGCAGATGCCGGTATCCGGTTAATTGTCTGTATCGCGGAAGGTATCCCTACACTGGATGTCATCAAAGCGCATCAATTCATTAAACAAAAGGGGGCAATACTGGTTGGTCCTAACTGTCCGGGATTGATTTCTCCGGGAAAAAGTATGGTCGGTATCCTCCCGGGACAAGTTTTTCAGAAAGGAAACGTGGGTGTCATTAGCCGTAGCGGTACACTTACGTATGAAATTGTATATCACTTAACCGCTAATGGCATGGGACAATCCACAGCTATTGGTATCGGCGGCGACCCCGTAGTAGGGCTTCATTTCCGTGAACTGTTAGAAATGTTCCAGAATGACACCGAAACCGAAGCTATTGTTTTAATCGGTGAGATTGGCGGAAATGCGGAAGAACAGGCTGCCGAATATATTCGTAACCATGTAACTAAACCCGTTGTAGCATTCATCGCAGGGCAATCTGCTCCTTTGGGAAAACAAATGGGGCATGCAGGAGCTATTATCTCCGGAACTTCCGGTTCGGCTAAAGAAAAGATAGAAGCATTAGAGGCAGCCGGTATTCAGGTTGCACAGGAGCCGTCGGACATTCCTGCATTATTAAAAGCAGCAAAAGATACAACGAGAGATATTCTGAAATTACGGGAACAAGAACTGGTAGATTTGGAACTGGAACTCAATAACATGGTGGATGATGAAGAAAACAACAACAGAGATTAACAGAAAGAAGAAGGTGTGTCGTAATACACGATGCGCCTTCTTTTTTTTCATTGACTATAAAAATCGACTCATTTTTTTAAGCTGCGATATTTTGAGGATTTCTTTGTATTAGCTTCTGCATCATCCGGCATTTCAACAAATGCGAATCCTTTTGATCTTCTAGTTTCACGGTCTGTGATTAACTTTACTGAAGCAACTGTTCCATACTCTTCCATTACATTTCTCAAGTCTGATTCCTTAACATTATAGCTAAGATTTCCAATGTACAAATTCATAAAATACAAATATAAAAAATTAATAATTCAATAAGAAAGTTATTGGAAAATCTTAATTAGAAATGGATATACTCAAATAAATGAGAAGATTCACGTAAAATAATCAAATCGTAATAAACCTTATTATTGTTGTTGGTTGCAAAGGAAAGCATTATTTGGCGATATTGCACTACATTCCTCTCTTTTTCTTTTCATAAAACATCTTTTTTATGAAATTAGGTCAATACTTAACGTTCATATTCCTCTTTCCCTTCTATCAAGTAATCAAAATCGATCGTTTTCTTCGGATATATCCTCAAAAAAGAATTTTAAAGTACGAATACTGTAGAAATCTACAAATAAACTGTTGTGATAAGACAGCATATCTAAAGGAATGAAAAAATATCTGCCTAATAAGGAAGTCCGGTTTAAATAATCTTTTAAAATCATCCGCAATTAGGCATAATGTCACTCTTTTCATAAATTCGTCACCTATTAAGGCACGAAAACAATCTAACCAAACATGAAAAATTTTAATCACTATGCCGGACGCGAGGAATTCTCCGCATTTAAAGACTTCTTTTTGACACATGGGCAATGTAAAGAAATGAAGAAAAAGGAATATTTCACTCTGCAGGGAGCTTTGGCTACACATGGAGCTTACATAGAAGAAGGGTTATTTCGATATATCTGTACAGACGACAGAGGATACGAGCATATTGTCGGTTATTCTTTTGCCGGAGAGTATGTAGGTGACTATCCGGCATGCTTGAAAAAAGAGAAAGCTATGGTAAGCATCCAGGCTGCAAGTGATGCTCGAATTTACTATGCTTCTGCCGAAGATATGAGGAATTTCTTCTCTACAAATGAAATGACACAAAACTTAGAACGGATTCTTGCAGAAGAGCTCTTTGTACAAACCTATATGCGTCTATTAGACATTTATTGTAAAACTCCCACCGAACTGTATTTAGATTTAGTGAAACGCTATCCTGATTTTCAGAATTTTATTACTCTAAAAGAAGTAGCCTCTTTCCTTCGAGTTACTCCGGAAACGATTAGTCACATACGTAAGAAATTCGAATAATAACTACTAATAAAACTATCCGACGATGAACGTAGATCAATTGGTTTATTACTAAAAAATGAGATAAACAAAAAATTCCCGATTCATCACGAACCGAGAATTTTTATGAGTTATTTATACTACATTCGAAGTTTTGCTTTATTCTTTCACTTCTTCACCCTTTTCATTCATCAGGACTGTTACTTCCTGCGAATCTTTAGTAGTAAGAATTACTTTATAAACCTTACCGCTCTCTTTTTCCGCTACATAAGCTTCTTTGATTGTAGCACCTTCATAGTTCTTGGCAACAGCCTGTGCCACTGTTTCCGGTAACTCTTTTACATCAATCTTAGTAAACTCATCCTGTGGAACTTGCGCCTGCATTTCTACAGATGTAGTGTTGATTACTTCCTGTGCAAATGCTACAGAACTACCTAATCCCATTACTAATGCTACTGCTACTAATACCTTTTTCATAATCGTAATTTTTTAAGTGTGAATTATAAAAACCATTATTTATTATCGCTATACTTATCATATTGCAAAACGGATACCAAATATCAGCTTTTTACATATATCGTTAAAAATCAGACGAATAAAAAGCAGGCGGGTTCTATCTGATTGTGGAATTAGTGTAGAATTATGTGGAAGTGAGGAGTGCAATTGGGGAAAATAAAAGCCTATCTTGCTTTGAGGAGACAGGCTTTTACTCATATTATCAGTTACTACATTATCCGCAATGGAAATATTTATGAACCAAATCAAGCATTTCCTGCGGTTTTCCGTCCAGATCCGCACGTAGTGTCTTATCCTCATAATTGCGAAGTTTACGGATGATGCCGTCAATCATTGCCGAACTAAATACATTGTATTGTTCGAAAATAGCCCGTTGCTGTTCCAGACAATCGGCGGACGCAACACAGCTATCCGGTAATTGAGCTAATGCTTTCAGCTTATCTTCGTTTTCTTTCTGGTGAATATTTACATTCACATACGTCTTTTCAGCCAGTTCCAAAGCATTTTCTATTTCAAAACCATGACGGCAGGCTACAGCCAGTCCGGCAAGCAGTTGATATAAATCTGCCGAACCGTCCGGTGAACGCATTTCCACAGTCTGCTTTTGGGTGGTATCAAAATAGCTTTCCGTTTCTAACGGATTCGCTAATGTACACATATCCTTCTTGGCAGCCCATCCCAAAGGTACACGTACCAATACAGAACGGTTGCGGTCGCCCCAGCAAACATTCGTTGGTGCTTCCTGGTGCGGAACAAGACGGAAGTATGAAGTAGGATTTGTATTTCCGAAGGCTGTGATTGAAGGTGCAAGCTCCATCATTCCAGCAATAGCCTTCCGGGCTGTTTCCGACAAAATTCCGTCTTTTAACATCTGATTCTTTCCGTCCTGCATGATACGCATATGGACATGCAGACCGGAACCCGCTTTACCTGCTGTTATCTTAGGAGCGAACGTAACATTATATCCATATTTGAATCCTAAGTTACGAATTACCCATTTGGCAATCATCAATTGGTCGGCGGCCTGTTCGACAGGAACCGGCAAAAACTCTATTTCATTCTGCTCATAGATATAGCCTTCCAAAGTAAAGTTACCTACTTCAGAGTGTCCGTACTTAATTTGCCCGCCAGTTTGTGAGATATAAGACATACATTGTGTACGGAACTCATTAAATTTGGCATAAGGTCCCGATTCATGATAACCACGTTGATCGGTTGCCTCAAACATACCCGTATCCGGTGCTATCACATAATATTCCAACTCTCCCATTGCCTGAAACTCCATTCCCGTCACGTCCGTAAATGCTTTGCTCGCTTTGTGAAGCGTATATTCCGGTGAACTTTCCAAGGGTTCTCCATCCTTATTGAAGAAAGAACAAAGGATAGACAGCGTAGGTATCTCAGCAAACGGATCAACAAATGCTGTGCGAAACCGAGGAATAACATAAAGATCACTACTTCCCGCTTCGATAAAAGAGAAAAGGCTGGAACCGTCCACCCGTTCTCCACAGGTAAGGATAGCTTCCAGATAAGCTTGATTGTTAATGACAAAATTCAAAGTTTTCAGACGACCATCTCCCGCAGGATACATGAAGTTGACCATACGGATGTCGTTTTGTTGGATAAATGAAATGATGTCGGCTTTGGTAAATTCAGAAGTCGGCTTCTGGAGAAATGCCACTAATTTATTGGCATTCATTGATAACTCTTGATTCATGATCGGTTGTTTTTCGTTGTTGTATGATTAAAAACGGTTTGTTAAACGCCAAAGATAAGGAAAAGTTGGAAAAACGACTTTAAAGAGAGTAAAAAACTATCTCTTGTCCCCGTAATTGCAGGGCTGCGCAAAATAATCTTATATATTGGTAAATACCTCATCTATCAGATAAATATAAGCAATTATTCTTCAAAACAGGGGTGAAAAAGATCTTATTTAAAAATGAAATACTACTTTTGTAAAAGATATCACCTTAATATATAATGTTATGCAATACATTTACAAATATCAGTCCCCTATCGGTGGAATAACAATCGCAAGTGACGGTAGCTCTTTAACAGGTTTGTGGTTTGATGGACAGAAATATTTTGCAGCTTCGTTGTCTCCGGAACACGAAGAAAAAGTATTGCCCGTATTCGAGCAAACCATAGAATGGCTCGATTGTTATTTCAGTGGAAAAAATCCCGGTTTCATGCCTGAGATACACTTGGAAAGTACTCCTTTCCGTCTCTCCGTATGGGAAATATTAAAAAAAATCCCTTACGGCAAAATCATTACGTACAAGGATATTGCTAAGGAAATAGCTCGCCTAAACGGACTACCGTCCATGTCGACGCAAGCGGTGGGCAATGCGGTGGGACACAATCCTATTAGTATTATTATACCCTGCCACCGGGTTGTAAGTTGTAACGGCAGCCTGACAGGATATGCAGGCGGTATTTCTAAAAAGATAGAGTTGCTCACTCTTGAACAGGTGGATATGACAAACCTGTTCGTACCGAAGAAAGGAACAGCACTGTAAATCCGGAAAATGTCCTTTGCCTGAAAAACTAATTGATTGCTCCGCCTGTTTTATTTTCAGTAGAAACATTCAAATAACAAACCCATGAAAAAGGACATTTTAAAAGACCTGCTTGCTAAACCCGGAAGACAATATTCCGTCTCCGATTTCGATCCGTCATTTATCGGCGAACTATCCAAACAGGATGCTAAAGGTCAACTGACTAAAAACGTAGAGAAACTTTCCGAACTGCAAAGCATGCTCTACGCCCAGGATCGCTATTCGATTCTTATTATTTTTCAGGCTATGGACGCAGCCGGAAAAGACGGGACAATCAAACACGTCATGTCCGGTATCAATCCGCAAGGATGCCAAGTATTTTCGTTCAAGCAACCTTCTGCCGAGGAATTGGACCACGATTATCTCTGGCGTATCAATCGTTGCCTGCCCGAAAGAGGGAGAATCGGAATTTTCAACCGTTCTCACTATGAAGACGTGCTTATCGCCAAAGTGCATCCCGAAATTATACTGTCCAACAAATTGCCGGGTGTAGAAACCATCAAAGACATTGACTCTGATTTTTGGAAACGCCGTTACCGGCAAATCAATGATTTCGAACGTTATCTGACGGAAAACGGAACCGTTGTCCTGAAATTCTTCCTGAACGTATCAAAAGCCGAACAGAAAAAGCGTTTCATGGAAAGGTTGGATGACAAAACCAAAAACTGGAAATTTTCTTCCGCAGATGTTAAGGAACGCCAGTTTTGGGATGAGTATATGAAAGCCTATGCAGATGTACTAACCGAAACATCTACCGAACTGGCTCCGTGGTACGTAATCCCTGCCGACAATAAATGGTTTATGCGCTACGCAGTAGGACACATTATCTGCGAGCGGATGAAACAACTGGACCTGCATTACCCCAAACTATCTGAAGAAGGATTAAAACAACTGGAAGATTGTAAAAAAAGTGTGTCCGATATTAACTTCTGATTCACTTGCACTTATCCTTTTTTATTCTAACTTTGTAGAGCAACTATGTATAAACAAAAAATGATAAGCTATGGACATCCAAACATTTATTCAAAACTTCCGGGAGGCATTCGGAGAGAAGGCCGAACTGCCTCTTGTATTCTGGTATTCGGACACGCAGGAAGGAACGGCGGAAAAAATAAATGGCTGTTTCTTTAAAGGTATGAAAACGGCAAGAGAAGGCGGTATCATCAGCCTGAATGCCGAAACAATCGGCTGTGGTGGCGGCAAGTTCTATACCGGTTTTACCGAAATGCCCGAACACGTCCCGACTTTTGTCTCATTAAAAGAGCGGTACAAACAGACTCCGCAAATGGTCATCGACTTTATACAGCAAATCGGAGTACTCAAAGCAGAAAAGAAATACCTTCATTTTGCGCGTATAGACAGGATAGAAAGTCTGAAAGAAGTGGAAGGTGTCGTATTCATAGCCAACCCCGATATGCTTTCCGGACTTACCACATGGGCTTATTATGATAATAATGCTGAAGACGGTGTAGTTTCCATGTTCGGTTCCGGTTGTAGCTGCATAGTAACGCAAGCTACCATAGAAAATCGAAAAGGCGGCAAACGGACATTCATCGGTTTCTTCGATCCGTCGGTACGTCCCTACTTCGAACCCGATAAATTGAGCTATACTATACCTATGTCCAGATTCAGGGAAATGTGTGGCACAATGCGCCAAAGTTGCTTATTCGATACTCATGCTTGGGGAAAGATCCGAGAAAGAATGGATAGTGAATAGAGCAAAAAACAGGTCAAATAGTTTCAAATAGGTATGAAACTTTTCCATCCTGTTTTTAATATAATAAGCAGATTGTTCTTTACCGGATTAAACCTTTCCTGCAAAGAACAGTCTTATCCTCAAGATATTATTGTTCTATTAAATATAAAAGTTCTTAACGAAAATGGAAACATCTGCCAAGCTCTACTCGCTGAATTACAGTAATGTAAAAACTTACTTGTTCGCTCTGTTGTTTATTGCAGGCAACATTGCACTTCCACAACTATGCCATCTCATACCTTATGGTGGTCCTACCCTGCTGCCCATTTATTTTTTCACGTTGATTGCAGGCTATAAATATGGCTTTCGTGTAGGATTATTGACCGCGATTCTTTCTCCTGTCATTAATCACTTGCTGTTCGCCATGCCTTCGGAAGCTACGCTTCCTGTTATGTTGATAAAATCCACTTTACTTGCTGGAGCTTCTGCCTTTGCCGCACGAATGCTAAAATCTGTCTCTTTATTGGGCGTTCTTGGTGTCGTGCTTTTCTACCAGATTATAGGAATAGCTTTTGAATGGGCGATTCTTGGTAATTTCTATGTAGCAGTACAAGATTTCCGTATCGGTACTCCGGGAATGTTGATCCAGTGGTTTGGTGGCTATGCCTTGTTAAAAGCGATTGCAAAATTCTAAACTCAAAATAGAAAAATGGACAGAAGGGACTTTTTAAAAACAGTAGCCATAACCGGTGCTGCTTTGACTATACAGCACTCGGAAGCTATGGAGGTATTAACTCAGACTATCAATAAAGCAAACGGAGCTAACCCTGATCTGGTAGCAGTCATGGGTGGAGAGCCGGAAGCCATGTTCCGCCGCGCCATAAGCGAACTGGGTGGGATGAAGCAATTCGTTAAACCAGGACAAAAGGTTGTTGTGAAGCCTAACATCGGTTGGGACAAGGTGCCGGAACTGGCAGGAAATACAAATCCGAAGTTAGTGGCGGAAATCGTGAAACAATGCTTTGCCGCCGGAGCAAAAGAAGTGACCGTATTTGACCATACCTGTGACGACTGGCAGAAATGCTACAAAAACAGTGGCATTGAAGCTGTAGCAAAAGCCGCCGGAGCAAAAGTAATGCCCGCACATCTGGAATCTTACTACAAACCGGTAGATCTCCCAAGCGGCAAAAAAATGAAGAAAGCAAAAGTGCATGAAGCAATCCTGAACTGCGACGTATGGATAAATGTCCCTATCCTGAAAAACCATGGCGGAGCCAATCTGACTATCTCCATGAAAAACCATATGGGAATTGTATGGGATCGCGGATTCTTTCACCAAAACGACTTGCAACAATGTATTGCCGATATTTGTACCCTGCAAAAGAAAGCCGCGCTGAACGTTGTAGATGCCTACCGGATTATGAAGACTAACGGTCCTCGCGGACGCTCTGCTTCAGATGTCGTTTTGGCAAAGGGATTGTTTATCTCACCGGATATTGTAGCGGTGGACACAGCCGCTGCCAAATTCTTCAACCAAGTGCGTGAGATGCCGTTGGATACAGTAGGACATCTTGCCAAAGGAGAAGCACTGAAAGTAGGAACCATGAATCTTGACAAATTAAATGTCAAGCGAATCAAGATGTAAATCAACCATGTTAAGAAAGATACGTATTGGAATATCAGCACTTTTTTTTGTACTGATTACTTTCTTTTTTCTCGATTTCGCAGAAATATTACCTAACAGTTTTCATCGTCTGGCACACTTGCAATTTGTTCCAGCCTTGCTTGCATTAAGTGTAGGTATCTTATTATTTCTCATTGTGTTAACACTTTTATTCGGCCGTATCTATTGTTCGACGATATGTCCTATGGGGATTTTGCAAGATATCATTGCGCGCCTGTCAAAATCAACAAGTAAAAAGAAAAAAAGATATAGTTATAGTCCTGCAAAAAATAGATTACGTTGGAGTGTGCTTGGGGGGACTGTCATCTCTTTTCTATGCGGATTCACGTTTATCGTAGGACTGCTTGATCCATACAGCGCATACGGTCGGATAGTAGTACATGTATTTAAACCGATATATATGCTGGGAAATAATCTTTTGGAATCCGCTTTCTCCAAGTTCGACAATTATACGTTTTACCAGGTGGATACTTCTATTTTAAGTATTTCATCTCTTTTCATTGCAGTCGTCATACTTACAATGATTTTTATAATGGCATGGAAGCACGGACGGACTTGGTGCAACACGATTTGTCCTGTAGGAACAATTTTAGGCTTATTAAGCCGGTTCTCATTATTCAAAGTCCGCATTGACTCCGACAAGTGTAACAGTTGCGGACTCTGCGCTACCAAATGTAAGGCAGCGTGCATCAATAGTAAAGAGCATACTGTTGATTATGGTCGTTGTGTAGATTGCTTTGACTGCCTGGGGGGCTGCAAACAAAAGGCATTGATCTACCAACCTTCACTTTCCCCTACCGATTCATCCAAACGTCGTTTTCTCGTTGCAGGACTACTTACTGCCGGAGCAGTTCCGAAACTACTTTCACAAGTTAAAGAATCCGTTGCAAGTCTGGGAGGTAAAAAAGTATACAAAAAAGAGAATCCGATTACTCCGCCGGGGTCTGTCAGCCGTGAACATTTTCAGCAGCAATGTACATCGTGCCATCTTTGTATCAGCAAATGCCCATCGCATGTACTGAAGCCAGCTTTCATGGAGTATGGCTTGGCAGGAGTAATGCAACCTACCGTCAGTTTCGAGAAAGGATTCTGCAATTTTGATTGTACTGTTTGCGGAGATGTTTGTCCTAACGGGGCTATTCTTCCGATAAGTGTAAAGCAAAAACATCTTACACAAATGGGATATGTTGTTTTTATCGAGGAAAATTGCATCGTTTATACAGACGGAACTAGTTGTGGGGCCTGCTCTGAACACTGTCCCACGCAGGCTGTCGCAATGGTGCCTTATAAAAACGGGTTGACGATTCCCCATGTAAATAAAGAGATTTGCGTAGGCTGTGGTGGATGCGAATATGTTTGCCCTGCTCGTCCGTTCCGTGCTATCTATATTGAAGGGAATCCGGTACAAAAGGAAGCAAAACCATTTAAAGAAAGCGAAGAGCACAAGGGTGAAATAGACGATTTTGGGTTCTGATCGGCGTAGTACCGGAACAAAGTTTCCATCCGGCATACTAAAAACTATCCATTATATTCTTTCTACTTTCAATAAATTCACTAAATTCGTGGCGAATTAAAGACAGAAAAAACTCATGGAGGTATATACAAACAATTGGACGAACCGGAAATATCAGATAGGTTATGCTCTAAGTGGAGGATTTATTAAAGGATTCGCTCATTTGGGCGTAATGCAAGCTCTCCTGGAGCATGATATTAAACCGGATATTATCTCCGGAGTAAGCGCTGGAGCTCTTGCGGGAGTCTTTTATGCAGATGGTAATGAACCTCACAAAGTGCTGGATTATTTTTCCGGACACAAATTTCAAGACCTGACCAAGCTGGTAATCCCCAAGAAAGGATTATTTGACCTTTGCGAATTTATAGATTTCCTTCGTACCAATGTAAAAGCAAAGAATCTGGAAGAACTCCAGATTCCCTTGATCATCACGGCAACCGATCTTGACCACGGACGTATGGTTCATTTTCACCGTGGTTCCATTGCCGAACGGGTAGCTGCTTCGTGCTGTATGCCTGTCATGTTTGCTCCGGTAAATATTGATGGAACGAACTACGTAGACGGTGGATTGATGATGAATCTCCCGGTTTCCACTCTCCGTAGAGTCTGTGACAAGGTAGTAGCAGTTAATGTAAGCCCGATCATGGCGCAAGATTATAAAATGAATATTGTCAGCATCGCTATGCGTTCGTTTCATTTCATGTTCCGTGCCAATACTTTCCCTGAAAGAGAAAAATGTGATTTGCTGATTGAACCTTATAACCTATATGGGTATAGCAACACGGAATTGGAAAAAGCGGAAGAAATCTTCGAGCAAGGATATAATACCGCTAACGGAGTGCTGAATCAATTATTAGTTGAAAAAGGAAAGATATGGAAGTAATGCTTCTTATTGAAGTAGTTAATATTAGAAATGTAAAAATCTACTCTATATGAATAACGAAAATAAAATAATTATCTATCAAGTGTTCACCCGGCTGTTCGGCAACAATAATAACCACTGCGTCTACAATGGAGATATAGTCACCAACGGTTGCGGAAAAATGGCGGATTTTACTCTCAAAGCACTTAGTGAAATCAAAAAACTGGGTACTACACATATTTGGTACACAGGTATTATCGAGCATGCTACTCAGACAGATTATCGTCGCTATAATATCAGTCCGGATCATCCTGCCATTGTAAAAGGAAAAGCCGGTTCGCCCTATGCTATCAAAGATTATTATGATGTAGACCCTGACTTGGCGAATGACATTCCCGAACGAATGAGAGAATTCGAGAATCTTGTACGACGTACACATCGTGCGGGACTAAAAGTTATAATTGATTTTGTTCCCAACCATGTAGCACGCCAATACCATTCTGATGCACAACCGGACGGGACTACGGAATTGGGAGCTAACGATGATTCAAGCCAGTCTTTCAGTCCCTATAATAATTTCTATTATATTCCTCAAGCGGAACTTCGTGCCCAGTTTGACATGAAAGACGGTGCGACAGAACCTTATCACGAATTCCCGGCTAAAGCAACAGGCAATAATCGTTTTGACGCTACTCCCAATATCACTGACTGGTACGAGACAATCAAATTGAATTATGGAGTAGACTACCAGAATGGAGGTACGTGCCACTTTTCTCCGATTCCGGATACATGGATAAAGATGTTGGATATTCTTCTGTTCTGGGCTTCCAAAGACATTGACGGTTTCCGTTGTGATATGGCGGAAATGGTTCCCGTAGAATTTTGGGAATGGGCTATTTCTCAAGTCAAAGAAGCATATCCGGACATTCTCTTTATTGCAGAAGTCTACAATCCGAATGAATATCGCAATTATTTGTTCCGTGGAAAATTCGACTATCTGTACGATAAAGTAGGCTTATATGATACACTTCGTAATGTAGCCTGTGGATATGAGTCGGCTGCTTCTATCACTCATTGCTGGCAGAGTCTGAACGGAATTGAGAAAAAGATGCTTAATTTCCTCGAAAACCACGATGAGCAACGCATTGCGTCCGATTTCTTTGCCGGTGACCCACGCAAAGGAATCCCTGCACTTATTGTTTCCGCCTGCATGAATACTAATCCTATGATGATTTACTTCGGACAGGAATTTGGAGAACCCGGAATGGACAGTGAGGGCTTTAGCGGAAGGGATGGACGGACTACTATATTTGATTATTGGAGTATAGACAGCGTCCGTCGTTGGCGTAACGGAGGAAAATTTGATGGTAAAATGCTCAATGAAGATCATAAACGTTTATATGAAATTTATCAAAGAGTGCTGACTTTGTGTAATGAAGAACTGGCTATTGCAAAGGGTGTTTTCTTTGACCTGATGTATGCTAATCAAAATGGCTGGCGTTTCAATGAACATAAGCAATATACTTTTATGCGAAAATACAAGAACGAGCTATTGTTTATCATTGTCAATTTCGACAGTCAACTAGTAGATGTAGCAATCAATGTTCCCTCACACGCTTTCGACTTTTTACAAATTCCACAAATGGAATCCTATCAGGCTGTTGATCTTTTGACCGGTGCGAAAGAAGAAATCAGCTTATTGCCATATAAAGCTACGGAAGTTTCAGTTAGAGGCTACAATGGAAAGATACTGAAAATTGCATTCTGAAAAAGACGAGAAACCCTATATTCCCCTATAACCCGATCACACTATAATGACCGGGTTATTTTATATGTATCATTCAAACAAATAGTCATGATAGCTGTTTAGGTAGATAAATAATCTCCTAAACCATAAAGCTTATGAAGAAATTTAATATTATGGCGGTTCTGTTACTATTTTCCATATCAGTATTAGCGATTGTACCTCCTGATAATGTGCAGGCTACCTTCAAAAAAATGTATCCCAAAACAAATGATATAGCCTGGTCGCAAGATGACGGATACTATTGTGCCAACTTTGTAATGAACGGTTTCACCAAAAATGTATGGTTCAATGCGCAGGGACAATGGGAAATGACGCAGACTGATCTTGTCAGTCTCGATCGGCTGACACCTGTGGTCTATAATGCTTTTACATTTAGTTCTTATGCAAGTTGGGTTGCGGAAGATGTGACTATGGTAGAATTTCCTAAATGGCAGGCAATCATTGTTATTGAGGTAGGACAAGATAATGTTGACATTAAATATCAGTTGTTCTATACTCCTAAAGGGATATTGCTAAAAACACGCAATGTCAGTTATATGTACGACATTCTCGGTCCGGGCACATTCTTATAAAGAAAGCCCTTGCAAATCCAAGTATAGAAAATTTGCAAGGGCTTCTTTATTAATATAAAGAGATATCTACTTCTTCTTTCTCAACACTACGGCAGTACGTGCAGGAATATAAAGTTTCAACCATTCTTTCTTTTCTTTCTTATACAAAGGATCGGCAATCGTGAAGTGAACCACAGAATCATCGGCAAAGCCATTACCACCGAATGCTATATTATCCGTATTCAGAATCACCTCATAAGCTCCCGGAGCTACAAGGAAACCATAGTCTGTAAACGACTGCTTCGGATTGAAGTTAAATACAAAAATCAAATCCTTACGCTCATAAGCCAATACCTGGTCGCCGTCATTATGCCATATTTCTTGTATCGGGGTTGCCTGGAAATCCTTCACACTCTTAATGACTTTCAACATTTCTTCATCGAAGTCACCCATATAGTGATAGGCTAGATTCTTATTGTCGACCAGATCCCATTGGCGACGGGCATATTTGCAAGACCAACCGTTACCCTCACGCGGGAAGTCAATCCATTCGGGATGCCCGAACTCATTACCCATAAAGTTCAGATAACCACCGTTAATTGTGGAAGAGGTCAACAGGCGAATCATCTTATGCAAAGCAATACCACGATTGACTATATAATTTTCATCTCCCTTCTGCATGTGCCAATACATATCCGCATCAATCAGACGGAAAACAATCGTCTTATCTCCTACCAATGCTTGGTCATGGCTTTCTGCATAAGAAATAGTTTTTTCATCCTGGCGACGGTTAGTGACTTCCCAGAACATGCTGGAAGGTTTCCAGTCCTCATCTATCTTTTCTTTGATTGTCTTGATCCAGTAATCCGGAATATTCATAGCCATGCGGTAGTCGAATCCGTAACCACCATCTTCTACTTTTGCAGCCAATCCCGGCATACCGGACACCTCCTCAGCAATCGTTATCGCTTTTGGATTCACTTGATGAATCACTTCATTAGCCAAGGTCAGATAACAGATAGCATTATCATCCTGATGTCCGTTGAAGTAATCTCCGTAATTACAGAACGCTTCACCCAATCCGTGACTATAATACAGCATAGACGTTACACCGTCAAAACGGAATCCATCGAATTTATATTCTTCCAGCCAGTATTTACAGTTAGACAACAAGAAGTGAACGACTTCATTCTTGCCATAGTCAAAACAAAGAGAATCCCACGCCGGATGTTCACGACGCCCTCCCGGATAGAAATACTGGTTCGGATCACCGGCAAAATTACCCAATCCTTCTACCTCATTCTTCACTGCATGGGAATGAACAATATCCATAATAACAGCGATACCCATTCCATGAGCAGTATCGATCAACTCCTTCAACTCATCAGGAGTACCGAAACGGGAAGAAGCGGCAAAGAAACTGGATACGTGGTAACCGAAACTTCCATAATAAGGATGTTCCTGAATAGCCATTATCTGAATACAATTATACCCTTCTTTGGCAATGCGGGGAAGCACCTTTTCACGGAATTCATTATATGAACCTACTTTCTCTTCCTGTTGCGCCATTCCGATGTGACATTCATAAATCAATAGAGGACTTGTGTTAGGTTTAAAAGTCTTTTTCTTGAATTTATAAGGTTTCTCTGGGGCCCATACCTGTGCACTAAAAATTTTCGTCTGTTCATCCTGAACAACACGGGTAGCCCAAGCAGGAATACGTTCTCCCTGTCCACCGTCCCAATATACATTCAGTTTATACAGGTCACCGTGATGAATGGCCCCTTCTGGAAGATTGATTTCCCAAATCCCATTCTTCAGTTTTTTCAGTTTATAGGTAGCCTTTTCTTCCCAGTTGTTGAATGTACCTACTATGTAAATATGACTGGCATTAGGAGCCCATTCACGGAAAGTCCAACCTTTGGCAGTACGGTGCAATCCAAAATAAAGATAGCCCGAAGCGAAATCCGACAGCGTCTGTTTTCCTTTATTAGTCAGTTCGGCTTCTTTATCCAGCACAAATTGATGCCGGCCGGCAATAGCGTCGGCAAAAGGTTCCAGCCAAGGATCGTTTTTGATAAGATTCAGTGTCTTTTCCATATCTGAATTAAATTAGGATTATGCTTTTACTTTTACAATTACTTTTTTCACTCCGTCCGGGGTAATACCAGGAGCGTGTCCGTCTTGCGGGAAGAAGATAGCAAACATTCCCGGTTTCACGGCAATATAAGTTTCAGCTAATCCTTCAAAGAAAGTGATATCTTTTTCTACATTGTATGGAGCATTTGCCGGGACACAGTCTTTAGCAGCAGTATACCCCATGATTTCTGTTCCCGACAATGGAATTTGAATATCAATAAATTCGTTATGTGTTTCCAGTTTAGCCTCTTCTTTAGTCTTAGGTTTGGTCTGTGCAATATTCACCAGCAGATCTTTTCCTTTCAGTTCAGTCTTACCAATTTCCATGGCTTGAAGATCATGAGATTTCAGGAACTCAATAGCTTGTGCAAACAAAGGATTTAAAGACGCATATTTCTCCAGATTTTCTAAAGTATCTACTACCATAAGAGTTTAATTTAAAAGTTTATATTCTAGGTATTATTCAAAATCGTCAATTGTGTAATTGATAAAGTCGGCAAATCGCTTGAATTGGCGGAATACTTTATCTATCTGTTCCAACATATCCGGTTGGGCGAAGAAGTCATCGGGGACATTATAAGAACAGACATATTCTTTACACTTCAAATAATCAATGTATTTAAAATCTTTTGGAAAGCCCTTAGGAGCAGTTTTCAGGAAGTCTTCCCCTATCACCGGAAAGTATTTCTTAAACTCCGGATCTTCTACGATCGCAACAAATTCCTCAATATTGTCATAAATTGACTGCCGCACAGCTTTTAGTACGTTAGACGGCAGGCATAAGCTCCCTCCGGCAAGCATAGATCCAGCAGGTTGCAGATGCACATAATAGCCACAATGATCGGATTTTTTTCCTTTTGCATTGATATAACCGCCAAAATGTATTTTATACGGAGTTTTATCCGTAGAAAAGCGTGTATCACGATAAATACGATACGTACAATCTTTAGGTTGGATGCCTCGAATTGATTCGTCGAACAAGGAGATACGGGCAATAACTGTTGCTAAGAAATTTTCAAACTCGACACGGGCTGTTTCATACTCCGCCCTGTGTTCATTGAACCAGTCACGATTATTATTCGCAGAAAGATCTTTTAAAAACTGAAAGATAACGGGTATGTTCATCTTTATCATTTTCTATTATTACCCTACAAACGTACAAATTTTATTTCATATAAACTACAAAACGCAACAAAAGGACATAAAAAAAGCATCGGCCTGGTAAAACCGATGCTCTAACACATTTATCAAAAAAACAGACTCTTCTGTCTCTGACGTACTTTAGCTTTCACAAGTGGAGTACAATCTCTTTTAATTAATCTTATATCTAATACTATGAAAAACACATAAATATAACAGACGAAAGAACACCTTTGTTCAAAGGTTCTCTAAATATTTCTGTTAATAATAGTTTATAGAATTAAATGTTTTTCATCAATCGGTATCACGATTTGTCCCCAATCAATCATCGCATTGAATAACATAATACGGAAATAGCTTCCCAACTGTGTATGCAATATCTCCTTTTCTTGAATCAAATGCTTGTCCAGAAGTTCAGCCCGCTTGGTTCCCTTGAGTAGCGGGCACGACGGAGTAAACCATGTATTGCCGTCATAAAGAGCTATATTGGAAATAGATGTATCCGTCAGGTATCCGTTTCTTACCACTAATATATCATCAGCCGTTTCTCTCTGGGCGTACAATGAATTTAGTTCTTCCCGATTCGTACTTTTATAAGTATAATCAATAGTATCCGACGTAACCAGACGTAAAGAGGAAACTTTGCGCCTCTGATAAGGAACGTATGTAATTTCTTCTATCGCCTTTCCGTAAACAATCCGGCATTTCCAGATACCTTCCAATGATTGGGGAGAAATAAATTCACCTAAGTCAATATCGGCAACATCTTGCCAGAAGGCGGCACGAGTCCGGTTGCAACGTTCCGTATGATAATTGATATTATAAATCTTTCCATCTTCTATTCGGATCGTTTCAATAAATGGGCACATATACTTTCTGTTTCATTTCATTATATTCATTTTCCACATCACTTTGGCTGGTAATCCCACCCCCACTCTTAAAATACATTTTACCACCCTCCTGCTCCACAAAACGGATCATAACTGCGCTATCGAGGTCCTTACCGTCAAAATAGCCCATAATACCTGTATAGAATCCCCTGTCATAGGTTTCAGCCTCCTTGATAATCTGCATTGTTTTTTTCTTCGGAGCTCCTGTGATAGAACCGGCTGGTAAAAGCCGGAATATAATACTTCCCAAATTTGTCAGATAATCATCCGGCAGTACACCCTGTATTTCAGAACTTGTCTGAAGAATACTCCCTTGATTGGTCTGCAATTTATCAATATACCGGTATCGGGATACGGATACTTGTTCGGCCACCATGCTCAAATCATTACGAATCAAATCTACAATAGTGGCATGTTCCGCCGTTTCTTTAGGATCGTTGATTAATAGCCGGTCAGCCGAAGGGGTTGAAGCATTAATCGTTCCCTTCATGGGGTAGGAATATATTCTTCCATTATGAATTCTTATAAATATTTCGGGAGAAAAAACCGTAAAAGCATCTCTGACCCATAATTTATACATAGCTTTTGAATAACAATAGATATCTTTCAAAGTCAGATTTGTTTCTACCGGAGTGCGACAAGTCAAGTTAGTGAGAAAACTATTTCCGGCAAAGATGTTTCGTTGGACAATATCAAACGAATGTTGATATGTAGCCAAAGATTCCGGGAAAGATTGCCAACGAAGTCGCTTTCTTGACAAAAAAGCTATATTATTCTCTGCAAACATGGGCTGATTCGTAAAACCATTCAAGTTATAGAGTATTTCGGCAGGGTCTACCGAAGATACTGCTTCTATATAAGAAGCATCCTGCTGGTAATTAATGATAAAAATAAAAGGACGACAGGATTGCCCTAAATAGTTCATTTGTCTGATAGCCTGTTCTTTTGTATATAACTGCATGGATTTGTTCTATTTTTAAGTGAAGCAAATGTACGCAAAAAGTATAGATTAGAAAAAGGTGCAACAAAAAAAGGGTTGCCACCGTGTCTATCGGGCAACCCTTATTATCTATACGAGATCGGTCAAATTACTTCATTGCATCCTGTACCTGAGGAATCATTTTTTTCACATTTGCGTTGTCAGGAGATACCTTTGCTGCTTCTTCCAAGTAACCTAATGCTTCTTTAAATCTAGCTGTTGCTTTTTCTTTTTCAGCAGCATATTTATCTGCATCAGAGTTTGCTAAAGGAGTTGCTTTTTTCAGGATATTGGCTCCGTCATTATAACATAATACTCCAAGGCTGTATAAAGCATTTGTTTTATATGATTTGTGATCCAGAGGAATTACCTTCTTGAAACATTCTTCTGCTTCTTCAGCTTTACCAGCTTTTTGGGCGGCGAGTCCGGCTTTCAAGTAGTGTAAACCATAATTCTTGATCATAGTTTTATTATTCGGATCAACTTTCAAGCCTTCTTCCAATGTAGCAACGTATTCATCTGTTTTCTTCAATGCATCCAAAGCCAAAGCTTTACGGGCATACGCATTACCAGTATTAAACTTCTTCTGAATAGCAATATCAAAGAAAGTTACGGCTTCCGCATACTTCTTCACTTCATCTGCTGCTATACCGCAATAGTATGCTGTTGCAGAATCCTGATTATTAGTTTGTTTCAAATATTCGCTGAACTTAGCGTAGGCCACAGGATAATTCTTAGCATTGAATGCGTCATTTCCTTCTTTCTTAATTTGATTAGGATCCGTTTGTGCAAAAATGTTAGTTACTGCAATACTAAATGCAAATAAAAAAATCAATTTCTTCATAACTTTATGTGTTTTTTAGTTGTTTATCGTCCAAAAGTATAAGGAATAATAGAAAGACACAACCCTATTTTTGTTTTTTTGAGCTTTTTGAAACCTATATAACGTTCGTTATTCTTCGTAAAAACGGGCTTTTATTCTCAAATACAGCGTAAAAGGAATCACCCTTTTACGCCTTTCTCGGCCGTCAAAGGGGTGATACACAAACTGTTTGGGTAACTACTTTTATCAAATAAATATAGTATACAACAAGAAAATGTATAGAGGGATATTTAATGTTCTATGAGGGACAACAGGGAATAAAATCAAATATACTGTCACAAGAGTTCTTCCAAATATCTCCTTTTATTAACTTCCCGAAAAAAATGCTATTCATTTGTTTATCTATAAAACACGAATTCAGTCCCCACCTAATTAAATAAAAAAAACTTCTTTCATAAAATACTGATTCATAGCACCAAAGAAAAATATGAATAAAAAAGTTCCAGAAAGTTTTTGAGTTTTCATAAAAAGCACTACCTTTGCATCCGAAAATAAGGCTGGTTCCGTAGCTCAGCTGGATAGAGCAACGCCCTTCTAAGGCGTGGGTCAAGCGTTCGAATCGCTTCGGAATCACTATTAACATCCGGTAACATTTAAATGTTATCGGATTTTTCTTTTAAATAGCTGATATTAAACGTTTTACTTTCGCCCCGTTTAACTTTTA
>NZ_MNQN01000082.1:0-5690 GCF_001915455.1 Bacteroides sp. 43_46
CTTCCTTCATCTGAACATCAGATAAAACGGGAGTTAAAATGAAAACGGTTTCGTATTGATTCATACTTCGTTTAATTAAATAAATAAATTATTTGATTTTAAATGCGGGTGCAAAGTTAGACAATTTATTTTGAACTACAAACATTTAATCTTTTTTTATATCCGAATGTAGGAATTATCCGATAAGTGGCTTACCTTTGCAAAGTTGTTTAAACAATAATTTCATGATAGAGCAATTTAACTTTGATATCCGGCTTATATTCGCCATACTGAATGGCAAAGTTTCCGCAGCAATCAATCGGAAACTATACCGTAACTTCCGTCAGAACGGATTGGAAATCAGTCCGGAACAGTGGACAGTGCTTATTTTTCTATGGGAAAAAGACGGTGTTACCCAACAAGAGTTGTGTAATGCAACTTTTAAAGACAAACCCAGTATGACCCGCTTGATAGATAATATGGAACGCCAACACCTTGTCGTGCGCATTTCCGATAAAAAAGACCGTCGTACCAACCTGATCCACCTGACCAAAGACGGGAAGGAGTTGGAAGAAAAGGCGCGTATCATAGCAGGGCAAACACTGAAAGAGGCACTCCATGGTATCACCCTCGAAGAACTGAGTATCGGGCAGGAAGTGTTGAAAAAGGTATTCTTCAACACGAAAGATTAAACTGTAAAACAACCACACAATTCATAAAATCCACTAAATCCTGTCTTTATAATGGATTTTTTATCCAAATAATTTCGCCCGTTAAAGAATTATGCTTTAATTTGTGACTGGAATATAATAATCTATTAAAATACACACACATGAAAGGCTTATTAAAGAACTTAGGATTGATATTAATCTTGATCGGAGTAGTTATCCTACTGGCTTGTTCATTTACAGGCAATGTAAACAACAACGCCATTCTGGGTACCTCAGTAGTACTGGTAGTACTGGGACTCATTTCTTATATCGTTATTAATAAGAAGATCGCTGATTAATTTCGTAGAAATCAATAAAAAATCCCGAAAACGAATGTTTCCGGGATTTTTTATTTCCAGTTATCGGATGTCTTTTCATTAAGATTCAACCTCCGGTGTAATTAACTTGTAACCCTTTCCGTGAATATTGATAATCTCAATAGAATCATCTTCTTTCAAGTGCTTACGCAATTTCGTAATATACACGTCCATACTACGTGCATTGAAATAGTTATCGTCAATCCAAATTGTTTTCAAAGCAAAGTCACGTTGCAGAATCTCATTTGCATGTGCGCAAAGCAAGCCTAGCAATTCAGATTCTTTCGTAGTCAACTTAGTTTGTTTGCCTTCCGTAGCCAGAATTTGCTTCTGAGTGTCAAAAGTAAACTTACCAATCTTATAGATATTGCTTTCTTTGTTCTTCTTTCCACGAACACGTCTCAAGATTGCTTCAATTCTAAATGTCAATTCTTCCATACTGAACGGTTTGGTGATATAATCATCCGCACCAATCTTAAATCCTTCCAGGATATCTTCTTTCAGCGTTTTAGCTGTCAGGAAGATAATAGGAATTTCAGCATTCGCTGCACGGACATCTTGTGCCAGAGTGAAGCCATCTTTTTTAGGCATCATAACGTCAAATACACACAAGTCATATTTATTCTTCAAGAAAGCCTTATAACCGGCTTCTCCATCAGGATATAACTCAGCAGAATAACCTTTTGCCTGTAAATATTCTCTTAAAAGCATGCCAAGATTTTCGTCATCCTCGCATAATAAAATACGCTTTAATAAAGGTAATGCAATAATAAATTTAGTTCCCACGTTCAGGTCACTTTCCGCCCGGATCGTCCCCTTATGTTCTACGATAATTTTCTTCACATAAGCCAATCCTAAACCAAAGCCCTTCACATCGTGCAGATTACCTGTATGTACACGATAGAACTTTTCAAATATCTTTTTCAGGTTCTCCTTCTTGATACCAATACCGTTGTCCTGTATCGAAATCATCAGTTTACCCGACTCATTCCACGTTCTTACTTTCAGTTCCAAATCCTCTTCCGGCTTCTTATATTTCACCGCATTATCCATCAGATTAAAGATTACATTTGTAATATGCATCTCATCCGCAAATATAACAGGATCAGTAGCCTCAAGGTTCGATGTTATCTTACCATTATACCGTTCCACCTTCAATGCAAAAGTGTTGACAACTCCCGTAATCAATTCGTTCGCATCAATCTCTTTCATCTTCAAAGTCGCCTTCTGACGGTCGAACATCGACATCTGAAGCACTTTTTCCACTTGGAAACGCAACCTCTTGGTTTCATCATTAATGACTCCCGATATATGCTGGAACATCTGTGGAGATTTACCTACCGCCGGATCTTTCAACATTTGTGCCGCCAAGGAAATGGTCGATATCGGTGTCTTAAATTCATGTGTCATATTATTGATAAAGTCATTCTTCATCTCCGTCAGCTTCTTCTGCCGGAATACGATATAAATCGTAAAGATAAATGTCACCAACAATACCAGTGTAAATATCAACGACGGAATCATGAAGCTCACCGAATCAAAGAGATAATCCCTTCTCCCCGGAAAATGAACTTTCAAAACACTCGTCTTTGCAGGTGGATCATTCTTAAACAATGCCTGCTGATAAGCCTCATCACTTCCTTTCTCTTCATAGTCCGCACAACGATAAACACTTCGTCCTTCTTTATCAAGCACTTCATAATGGAAAGGCAGATCTATACCATTATTATATAAATTCGCTTGCAAATAACCGTTCAAATCCCCGAACCGAACCCGTTCTCCAATTGATTTGTCACTTGCACGCCTAATCATATCCAAGACCACCTCATCCAGCAAAGCCCGCTGATACATATAGCGATTCTTAATAGCCTCCAACATCGAATTAGAAGTCTGGGGAATCGTATTTCGCCCACGTACCATTACTTTAGGAAGTTCGGACGGTTTGATAGTCATTACTCTCATTTCAAAATCAGAAATAATTTTTCCATCCCGTGACTTCACTTTGAATCGTTGTGTTGACTGAACCACATCATCCTGTCTTAATGAAGAATTATTCTCAGTCAGAGCTTTTCTTTCTGCTTCTGTAATATCTTCAACCAACCAACGCTGGGTTTCAGCATATTCTACATCCTTGGAAACCTGGCTCAAACTATTGCGTACAGCCGAGTCAAACTGTTCCTTCCGGGTTTTCATCATTTCCTCTATATAACTTACCTGCAAATACAGCAGGCTAAGGAAGGAAAGCCCCATTACAATACCTAATATCCAAATTGTTGACTTCTTCATAGCAACAAAATTAACACTCCCTAATTAACACTCCTAACACATTAACTTGATTTAACCGGAACTTTCCGGAAATTAACCGTAAGAGGCTATTTAGGTTGTATTCTGATTACTACAACAATAAACCCCCTTCTTTGGTTTGCAAATTTAATAAAAAATTAAATCTTTTCCTTGCGTTTTTCTATCTTTATTAATCATAGTTAAACAAAAACCGTCGTCTTTTACTTAAAAAAGACGACGGTTTTAACAGTATCAAGAGAATTACTAGTTATTCTTCTGTCTGTTTAGCTTCAAAATCCTTAATCAACTTATCCTGAACATCTGTCGGAACAAGCTCATAACTAGAGAACTTCATAATGAACGAAGCACGGCCGCCGGTCAGCGAACTAAGAGCAGTAGAGTAAGATGACATTTCCTTCAAAGGTACTTTAGCCACTAGCTTTTCAAAACCTTTTTCACTACTCATACCCATAATCATGGCACGACGTCCCTGGAGATCCCCCATTACATCACCCATTTTATCAGACGGCACAAATACTTCTACATCATAAATCGGTTCCAAAATCTTCGGGCCTGCATTTTTGAAGGCTTCGCTGAAAGCATTACGCCCTGCAAGCATGAAAGAAATTTCATTTGAATCTACCGGGTGCATCTTTCCATCGTACACAATAACACGAACGTCACGAGCATACGAACCTGTCAACGGGCCTTGCTCCATACGTGCCATAATACCTTTCAGGATAGCAGGTAAGAAACGGGCATCGATAGAACCACCTACGATACTATTAATAAACACCAGTTTACCACCCCATTCCAACGGCACTTCTTCGGTACCTTTCACATTTATCTTAAATTCCTGTCCGTTAAACTTATATGTATCGGGCACAGGCATACCTTCTTTGTAAGGTTCTACAATGAGATGCACTTCACCGAACTGACCGGCACCACCAGACTGTTTTTTGTGGCGATAATCTGCACGGGCAGCTTTTGTGATCGTTTCACGATACGGAATCTTCGGTTCTTCATATTTCACCTGAAGTTTCTCGTTATTTTCCAGACGCCATTTCAAAGTACGTAGATGGAATTCACCCTGTCCGTGCACCAGCGTTTGCTTCAGTTCTTTTGATTGTTCAATTACCCATGTCGGATCTTCCTCGCGCATGCGGTTCAAGATAGTCATCATCTTTTCCACATCAGCCTCGTTCACAGGTTTGATCGCACGGGAATATTTTGAATTCGGATATTTGATAAAATTAAACTTATAATCGCAGTCCTTCCCGTTCAGGGTATTACCCGTTTTCACGTCTTTCAGTTTCACGGCAGCACCAATATCACCGGCTTGCAGTTCTTCCACTTTCACACGGTTGCCACCGGCTACGACATAAATCTGTGCAATGCGTTCTTTCGAACCGCGGTCCGCATTCAACAAGTCGTCTCCTTCGCGCACTTTACCACTCATTACTTTAAAGTAGGAAACTTCACCGATATGCGGTTCTACACTTGTCTTGAAGAAATAGAGAGATTCCGGACCGTTAACATCCGGAGCCACTTCTTTACCTTCCGTATTCTGTACTTTCGGCATTTCGGAAACAAAAGGAACAACATTTCCCAAAAATTCCATTAAACGACGAACACCCATGTCCTTACCTCCACAGACACAGAATACCGGGAACATACCTCTTGCAACCAATCCTTTACGAATGCCTTCACGCATTTCGTCTTCCGAAAGAGAGTCTTGTTCGAAGAACTTTTCCATTAGCCCTTCATCATTTTCGGCAGCAGCCTCCACCAATGCTTTATGCATTTCCGTAGCCTTTTCCAGTTCTTCGGCAGGAATATCTTCAATCACAGGAGCCCCACCCTCGGGTTTCCACGAATATTTCTTCATCAACAGTACATCAATCAAAGCATTGAAACCAGGACCGGTAGAAATAGGATATTGGATAGGAACAACTTTAGAGCCATAAGCTTCTTTTAATTGTTCCAGGATATTATCATAGTCGCATTTTTCGTTATCAAGCTGGTTGACTAGAAAAATAACAGGTTTATTCAGTTTTTCTGTATATCGGAAGTGATTTTGCGTACCGACTTCGACGCCGTATTGGCCATTAAGAAGAATAATTGCTGTGTCGGTCACATTTAATGCAGTTACAGTACTGCCTACAAAGTCGTCCGAGCCCGGACAATCTATAATATTGAGTTTTTTATTGTTCCATTCTACGTGGAGAACGGTGGAGAAAACGGAGTAACCATACTCTTGTTCAACAGGGAAATAATCACTAACAGTGTTTTTTGCGGCAATAGATCCGCGACGTTTTATAACACCACTCTCGAAAAGCATCGCTTCCACGAGAGTGGTTTTCCCAGAGCCAGAACTTCCCAACAAGGCAATGTTCTTGAT
>NZ_MNQN01000117.1:0-46802 GCF_001915455.1 Bacteroides sp. 43_46
CTACCTGAATCAGGCGGGAGGTTATTCAGAGAATGCGAAGAAGAGTAAGAAGTTCATTGTTTATATGAATGGTCAGGTGACTAAGGTGAAGGGTAGTGGTAAGAAACAGATTGAACCCGGGTGTGAGATAATTATTCCTAGTAAGGCTAAGAAGAAAACTAATATTGGAAATATTCTAGGCTATGCTACTACGTTCAGTACTTTGGGAATGATGGTTGCTTCTATTGCTAACTTGATAAAGAAATAACAAATACTTCTATGGTTACTCTGATAGAACGAGAATCTAAAACAGAAATAAAACAGGGACAAGATAATCATACAGATGAAAAGGCAGAAATCGATTTGATGGATATTCTTCGTAAAATTATAGGTATTCGTAAGATAATCTATAAAGCTGCGGGTATCGGATTGTTAATCGGTGTAATTGTCGCAATAAGTATTCCTGAAAAATATACAGTTGGAGTTACACTTTCTCCTGAAATGGGAAATACTAAAGGCGGAGGTTTATCCGGTTTGGCAGCTTCTTTTTTGGGAAGTGGAGTTTCTATGAATGAAGGCACTGATGCTTTGAACGCTTCTTTGTCTGCTGATATTGCATCTTCTACTCCTTTCTTGTTGGAACTTTCTAAAATGAAAGTCCCTGTATCAGGGAGTAGGGAAATATCTTTAAGCTCATATTTAGATGAAGAATCTTCTCCCTGGTGGGGGTATGTGATTGGGTTTCCAAGCATGGTAATGAGTGGGGTGAAGTCACTGTTTATTAAAGAAGATAAAAAAATAGTTTCTAATAGAGTGAATCAGGGGATATTTGAATTATCTAGGAAGGAGTTACAGAAAATTGAAACTTTAAAAAATATGATTATTGTTACTGTGGATAAGAATACATCTATGACTTCCGTAACTGTAACTTTGCAAAATCCTAAAGTTGCTGCAATAGTTGCTGATTCTGTTGTAGGGAAATTACAGGAATACATTATAACTTATCGTACCTCTAAGGCTAAAGAAGATTGCCTTTATTTGGAGAAACTATTCAAAGAACGCCAACAAGAATATTACATAGCTCAGAAAGAGTATGCTAATTACATGGATTCTCATGATGATATTATTTTACAAAGTGTGCGTACGGAACAGGAACGGTTGCAGAATGATATGAACTTAGCTTATCAAGTGTATAGTCAGGTTGCTAATCAACTTCAAGTTGCCAGGGCCAAAGTTCAGGAAGAAAAACCTGTATTTGCTATTGTAGAGCCTGCTGTAGTACCATTGTCACCTTCGGGAATCAGTAAGAAAATATATGTTTTAGCTTTTGTATTTCTATTAGTGGGGGGGGTGATGGCTTGGACATTTTTTGGAAAAGATTTATTTAATCAATTGAAGGAAATTTCAGCTTAAATTTATCAGTGTAACAATTATTAGTATATTAATTTCAAAGAAATCATTTTCATTGAGTTGAGTCTTTTTTCAGTATAAAATATTTAGGATATGTTGTTGGATTGAAAAAACAGTGAGTTTAATAACTATTGTTTGTGTTTTTTTAGCTGATTGATTTTTAATACCAATATATGAGTAAGTCGGTGATTATATTTATTTTGATAACTATTAAAATGATGTATGTTAAAGCATTAAGATTCTGCTCTAAAATATGTTCTTCCTTATATATAGGATGGAACAAAATATATTTCTTTTTGAATAATATAAAGTATGGAAAGAATTTTAGAGTATTTAATCATTTATATTTAAAAATTCATGTAGGTGCATTAGTACAAATTGGTAATAATTGCACTATTATGAGTGGTGCGGGTTTAAATCCTTTAAGTCGTAATATTAAAACTTGTATATATGTGGGTAAAAAGGCTACTCTAAAGCTGGGTAATGATGTAGGTATAAGTTCGTCAACTCTTTGGGTAAAGGAAAGCGTTTCGATTGGGAATTCTGTGGCTATAGGGGCAGATTGTATTATAATGGATACTGATGCCCATAATCTAGATTGGAAAATAAGATGTTCTGAAGAAACTAATGAATATGGAGAATCGGTGGATATGGTGACTGCTGCAAGTGCTCCTATAGTTATTGAAGATAATGTACTTGTTGGAGCAAGATGTATTATATTGAAAGGAGTTACTATTGGTGCGCGTAGTATTATTGGTAGTGGTAGTATTGTAACCAAAGATATTCCTTCTGATTGTATTGCGGCTGGAAATCCTTGTAAGGTAATAAAGAGTATAGTATATTAAGGAGAATTTGATATGTCGGAAACACGTTCATCTAATTTCGAATGTCTTAGAATTTTAGCAATTATACTGATTTTGATAATGCATTCTTATGCTCAAGCGAATTGTAAGGAAAACTTGTTTAATTTATTTGTAGGATATGTAATATCTGCAATAGGTAATATAGGTGTATCTTGTTTTGTATTGTTAAGTGGGTATTTTGGTGTGAAATTTAAAATGCAGCGTTTTATACAATTAATTTTAATTACTACTTTTTGCACTGTAATTTCTTTTATCGCAAATCATGGTTGGCTTTTTAATATTTCTTTTTTTGATTCATTGATAGTAGTTTTAAGATATAAGAATTGGTTCATTGCTTGTTATTTAATTTTAATGCTACTCTCTCCTTTTATAAATAAAGCAATGCTCGCTCTTTCTAAAATGGAGTATAATAGGTTGTTGATTATTTTGTTTGTTACGTTTTCGGTATTGCCAACATTGTTTGTATCTTACTATTATACGATATTGACGGATGGTGGTAAATGTTTGACATATATTCTTTTTTTGTATATAATAGGACGCTATTTGTCTCTCTTTTATTCTGAAAAGAAAATTTCAAAATCATTATGTCTATTGTCTTTCTTGTCTTTGACCATTCTTATTGTTATGCTAAATGTAACGATTAGTTATGTTTTTCATAAAGAGTGTAGAATTTTCTCTATGGATTGCTCTCCATTGGTACTTTTTTCTTCTTTATGTGTATTTTTCTTTTTTAAAGGTCTTGCATTGAAATCGAGATTGGTGAATAGTATTGCTGCAAGTGTTTTGGCTGTGTATCTATTAGATAATCTTCGTTTATATGTTTCTGATCATATTTTTGATATAACATTGTATGCAGAATCAAATTTTTTTCTTCTTTATTTAATGGTGTTTGTTATTGTAGTATTTGTGTTAGGGATAGTGATAGATAAAATAAGAGTTTTTGTTTGTGGAAAATGTGAAAATTATATTATAAAAAAAATATAAGTATATTGAAATTAGTTAAAATGAATTTATTATGAAAATTGCAATTGTCCCTTTTCATAGTGGGCTGGCTAATGATATATTATTTGATAAAGATAATGAGTCTACTAATTCTGATGATTTGATAACTCCCTATTATTATATTAAGCAAGAATACGAAAAGCGAGGTGTTTCTATAAATACATTAGATCAATATAATACGTTAGACAGCCTAGATTGTGTACTTTTCTTTAAACTTGATTATAATGAATTGATACGTTGTATTAAATCTAAAGTAAAACGATTATATTATTTTGCATGGGAACCAGAAGTTGTAGATAATCATCATTCTAAAAAGAATTTGGCGAAACTAGAACCTTTCTTTAATGTAATATTTACGTGGAATGACGATATTGTTGATGGAAACAAATACCTGAAGATAAATTATCCATATCATTTTACAAATGTAATAGAATGTCCTACTAGAGAGAATTTTGAAAAGAGGAATTTATTAGTTAATATTTCTGGTAATAAAATATCTTTCCAACATAATGAGCTTTATTCTGTAAGAAGAAAAGTTATATCTTTTTATAATAAATATAGTTGTACTTATTTTTCATTGTATGGACGGGGATGGCTAAAGAATTTGAGAGTTTATAAAGGAGTATGTATAAGTAAAAAGAAAGTATATACACAATTTAAATTTGCTTTGTGTTTAGAGAATATGTGTAATGTGAATGGTTATGTTACAGAAAAGATATTTGATTGTTTTACAGCTGGAATTGTGCCTGTATATTGGGGAGCTAGTAATATAGAAAAATATATTCCTAAACAATGTTTTATAAGTTATACTGATTTCAGTTCCATTGACGATTTGAATCACTTTCTTATTAACATGAGCTATGAAGAGTATTGCAATTATATATGCCATATTAAAGAATATTTGCAAAGTTCGGCTAAATCTGTTTTTGAATATAAATATTTTATGAGACAACTTGATTCTGCTTTGATTTCGAATATCGAAAGAGAATGTAACAATGAAGTGGCTCTTGCATTTTATTCCATATTACAAAATATCAGTAGAAAACCAAAAGCATTGTTTAATTTGACGACCAAATTAATTGTTGATTATTGTATGTAACAAAAAACTTAGGTCTGTTCTTTATGAACTCTTCACGAATTATTAGAAATACGGGATACTTATATCTAAAGATGGCTATTACAATGTTTATTACATTGTATTCAACTCGTCTTTTGTTAGAAGCTTTAGGGGTAGTTGACTTTGGAATATTTAATGTTGTAGGTGGTCTAATTGCAATGTTGGGATTTGTAAATAATTCAATGGCTGTTGCAACTCAGCGTTTTATGTCTTTTGCAGAGGGCGAAGATAATATGTGTAAGAAGAAATCTATTTTTAATATAAGTATTGTTCTTCATTTTTTTTTAGCTATAATAGTTGGTCTTATATTACTTCTTCTTCTTGTCTTTTTCTTTGATTATGTATTTAATATACCGAGCGAAAGAGTTTATGCAGGAAAAATTGTCTTTTTTAGTTTGATTATTAGTACTGTGTTTTCTATGATGTCAGTACCTTATGAGGCGGTTATTAATGCACATGAAGATATGGGATATTATGCAGTTGTAGGTGTTTTTGAGTCTGTTCTTAAGTTATTCATCGCTTTTATTATTTGTTGGACTTTACAAGATAAGCTAATTTTATATGGTATTTTGATGACTCTACTTCCAATTTGCACTTTAACAATTATGAGAATATTTTGTCATCATAGATATAAGGAGTGTATTGTTTCACCACTACAATATTGGAATAAAAATATATTAAGAGAAATGGTATCTTTCGCTGGTTGGAATTTCATCGGGATATCAGGATCTATGATAGGTAGTTATGGCAGAGGAATTATATTAAATCATTTTTTTGGCGTAGTTGTGAATGCTGCTTATGGTATTGCTATTCAAATCAATGGACAAATACTTTCTTTCACAAATAACATGTTAAAAGCTTTGAATCCTACAATAGCCAAAAGTGAAGGATCAGGAGAAACAGAACGAATGATTAGAATCTCGTTGAAAGGATGTAAATTCTCATATTATATATTGGCTTTTTTTGCTATACCTTTAATAATAGAAATGCCTATAATATTATCACTTTGGTTGAAGAATGTTCCTCCTTGGGCTGTGGTCTTTGGTCGATTGACTTTAACTAATTCTTTGGTAGAGCAAATGACAATTGCGTTGGGGACATCTCTTTTAGCAATAGGAAATATAAAGCAATTTAATGTTATGACAACCGTTTTAAATGTTGTTTTTCTGGCATTTTGTGGGGTGTTGTTCATATTAGGTTTTTCGCCAATAACTATGTATGTATTGAATATAATTTTTTGTGGCGTTTTGACTTCATGTTTGAAAATATATTATTTGAGTAAATACTCGGATATGAAATATTCACTATTCATGAAAGCTGTTTTTATGCCGGTAGTAATAGTATCTGCTATTTCTTTTATAGGAGGAATGATACCATATTACTTAATAGAAGATAGTTATTATAGAGTAGTATCAACTTTTATTATTAGTAGCGTATCTTTTGTTTGCGCTACTTACTATTGGGGGCTTTTGAGAGAGGAAAAAAATGTTTTATGGAATGTATTGTCTAATTTGAAAAATAAAGTTTATGGACGTTTATAAAAAAGGTTCTATAAGACCTACTGTTAATTTGAAAGTAAGAATATTACTCTTATTATATTCTATATCTCCATTTAATAAGATTTCTTATCTTAGAAATTCTCTTCTCCGAAGTTTGCACTTACCCCTTTCTACTTCTATTACTAAAGGATTCTTTTGTTTATCATATAATTTATCTGTTGGAGAGAATACTGGATTAGGTGATACTTATATACGAAACATAGCTATGGTAACAATCGGAGAAAATTGTTCCTTTAGTTATAGAAATATGATATTAACTGGTACACATGATATATCTGATTATAGTACTATAATAGCGAAACCTGTAGTTATTGGTGATAACACATGGATTACAAGTAATGTTACTATATTACCTGGGGTAACAATAGGAAGTAATACTATAATAGGTGCAGGGAGTGTAGTTTCAAGAGATATTCCATCTGGGGTTTTTGCCGCAGGTAATCCATGTCGTGTTATTAAGAGAATTGATTTTAGAAAATAGCTATAATCAAAATCTCTCTATATCGATGTCAGGAGAAAATAATGAAAGTGATATTGCTTGGTGATACAAATACTGATAATACTAGTATTGTTTTAATAGGTAAAGATTGCAAGGTTATTATTAGTGAAGGGTGTTCAATAGGTGGTGGCAAATTAGTGTGTATGGGAAATAGTAACTTTATTCATATAGTTCCTAATTGTATGTTGTCTAATAAAATTAAGCTGTGGGCAACAGACACTCATTCTATTTATTGTGATGATATTACAATTCCAATTAACCAATCTAAATCAATAATTCTAGAAGAACATGTATGGGTGGTTAAAAGAGCAATAATATTAAAAGGAGTAAAGATTGGGCATAACTCCTCAATAGTAGGTATGGGAACAGTTGTGACTAAAGATGTATCTTGTTTATCTTTAGTAGTAGGTAATCCTTCTTGTATAGTAAGGAGCGGTGTTACATGGAGTATGGATAGAATACTTATATAACATATAGAGTAATGAAGATTGTTCAGATTATAGGTGGTTTGGGTAACCAAATGTTTCAATATGCTTTCTATAAGGCTTTGCAAAGTCATTATAAAGATGTAGAAATTGATACTTCGTTATTTTCGTGTTATAAACTTCACAATGGTTTTGAACTAGCAAAAATATTTGGAGTACAGTTTAAAGAGGCATCTCTATTGAAACGTATGCAATTATCTTTTCATGGAGGAGATATCCTTTCAAGGATATTAAAAAAAGTGATTCAACAACGGAATACAGAGTGTATTGAAGAATATCTCAAATATGACAAACGCGTTTTAGATAATTCGTCTAATCTATATTACATAGGGTATTGGCAAAGTTACAAATATTTTTCTTCTATAGAGAGTGAGTTAAGGAAGATTTTTACCTTTCCAAATTCGATAATAGATAACTATAATAAAAATCTCAGTGATGTGATTTTATCTTCAAATTCTGTCAGTCTTCATATACGTAGAGGAGATTATGTTGGTAATTCTATATATGAAAATATTGCCACATTGGATTATTATCAAAGAGCATTGGACTATATGGATAAGAATGTTCTAAATATGAAGTTATTTCTCTTTTCAAATGATGTGGAATGGTGTTTGAACAATTTGAATTTAAAAAATTGTACTGTGGTGTCTCATAATACTGGTACAAATTCTTTTTGGGATATGTATTTAATGTCTTCTTGTAAGCATAATATTATAGCAAATAGTTCGTTTAGCTGGTGGGGAGCTTGGCTTAATACTAATCCCGGTAAAATAGTTATATCACCCAAAAGGTGGATTAATGATAACCGTGTAAACATTGATGATATTATACCTGAAACTTGGATCTGTTTATGAATACTAAACCTTTCGTTTCTGTTGTGATGTCTGTTTATAATGGGGAGTTGTTCTTGAAAGAAGCTATAGACAGTATTCTATCACAAACATATAAAAAATTTGAGTTTATTATTATAGATGATGGTTCGACAGATGGCTCGTTGAATATCATAAATGAATATTCGGATGAAAGGATAAAAATATTGGTCAATCCTAAAAATGAAGGTTTAATATTTTCTTTAAATAAAGGGATTGAACTTGCATTAGGGACTTATATTGTGAGGATGGATGCGGATGATATTAGTCTTCCTCAAAGAATAGAAGAACAAGTGTCTTTTATGGAAAAACATAAGGAGATAGGTGTTTGCGGTACAGATATAGAGGTTTTCGGGAAATCACTAAACGGTTATATTCATCGTTTTAAACGGAGTCCAATAGCTAATAATGCTGCCCTTTTGTTTACTACTTGTTTCGCTCATCCTTCTGTGATAATTAGAAAGTCGGTATTAGATCAATATCATTTATGCTATAACGGAGTTTATCGAAATGCGGAAGATTATGGATTTTGGGTAGAACTGAGTAAATATACACAATTTGCTAATATAAATAAAGTATTGTTGAAATATAGAATACTTCAAGGGAGTGTAACTAGAGTAGCAAATAAGGATTTGGAATCCCGGTATGAAGTACATAAACTTATATATCAAAACTATTTGTTATATAATAATATATCATTATCTAATGAAGAATTATGGATTCATTTTCTCATATCGGATAATGAACGGTTTACTAAATCGGAATATGTTAATACTCCTAGAATAGTATATCAACACTTAGAAAAATTGATAGATTACTATAAACACATTGATAACTTTTTCGTTTTTGCTTGTTCGATCTATCAAAGAGGATTAAGTATATCTCGTTGGTTTCCATACAGGTATAAGTTTTATGTGTTGCCGTTATTATGTAATTATATTTATTACAAATTGTTATCTCGTATTAAATGCTTCCATACCTTTTTCTTATAACCTTAGTTTCATTTTGTTCTGTTTTAGATTATGTAAAACTGAATACAAAAAGTCGGAAGATTCTCTTGGTTCTACTTATTGGTTTGTTAATCATGTTTTGTGGTACTAGATTTGAAACAGGTAATGACTGGACGGCATATGTTGATACATTTAATAGGATACCACCTTTTGAAAGTTTATGTAATAACCCGGAAATGTTTGTTGTTTCTAGAATGGAGCCAGGCTATGTCATTTTGAATAGTATTGTGAAATCATTGGGAGGCACGATAGATATTGTTTTTTTGATTTCGTGTATTATTACTGTTGGCTTACTTTTTATTGCTTTAAATAGGTATTCTTTTTTTTGCTTTTTAGCTATATTGCTTTATATGAGATATGGATATTTACAAGCGAACATGATGTTTGTCAGGCAAGGTATAGCTGTTTCAATATTTTTTATTTCTCTGAAGTATGTAGAAGAACGTAAGTTTTGGCAATATATTGCAATAAACATTATAGCAATTTTATTTCATTCAAGTTTGTATATTGTTTTGCCCTTATATTTCTTTTTGAATAGGAGATATAGTAATAGAACTATTATTGGTTTTGTAATAATTTCAATATTACTTTCATTTGTAAATATAGTAGGAACGCTGAACTCTTATCTCCCTTCTTTTATAAGTGAGAGCATTATGGAATATTCAAAGCATGAGGTTTGGGGGGGGATGACTGGTAAGATTAATATAGCTTTGATTGAGAAGTTTATTCTATTACTACTTTGTTTAAAGTACCGTAATAGGCTTTCTGAAAATAAAAGCTTCAATCTCTTTCTTAATATTTTTGTTTTGTCTATCATTTGTTATTATTCATTCTTTCAAATGTATATATTTCAACAGAGACTTGTATTTATATTTCAGCTATCAACTATTGGTATTTGGGTATTGTTATTAAGAAGTTCAACTAAAGAAACTCAGAAGTGGTTAACATTAGCACTTAATATTTTAGTTGTATATTTCTTTCTACATTATGTATTTACTAGTGCTAACGTGTTTATACCATATCGGTCATGGATAGTTTGAAGATTGATTTTTTAGTAGCTACAATTAATAGAACTAATTGTGAGTTCTTATATCCTATATTTAAGAATATAGATTTAAATGATTGTAATGTTATAGTGATAAATCAATGTATTGATATTGCTGTACCGCTAAATGGAATTTCTACTTTTCATGAGAATATACATCTGATTTCAGTACCTGATAAGGGGACTTCTAATAGCAGAAATTTGGCAATGCTACATATGAAAGGCGATATAGGAGTTTTTCTAGATGATGATGTGGTATTGGAACATGATTCTATGATTAGAATAGCAAATGCCTATATAGAACATAAAGATGCTGATATCATTACATTTCAGTCGCAATATTTCTCAGGAAAGTATTTCAAATCTTATAGTGATAACTCTTTCAAACATAATAAATATACATTGAAAAATATCTCAGACATAGAAATTACATTCAGGAAGACTATAATAGAAAAGAAAGTTTTGTTTAATACCCTTTTTGGCTTAGGTGCAAAATTTCCGTTAGGAGAATATCTTATATTCTTGACGGATTGTTACAATGCAGAAAGTAATATGTATTATGTGCCTGGAGTTATTGTAAAACATCCAGATTGCCTTCATTCTGGTATTCAATTTATTCAAAATTATGAAGAAGGAAGAGGTGCCCTATTCGCTTGTTTGTCTAAATATTTATTTCCATTTATGATCTTTTATTTTGCTATAAGGAAGTATAGTATGTATAAAAATAAACATTCTTTTTGGAGAGAAGTGTATTTTATGTTTAAGGGTGCGATAAAATATTTTCTTTGTTGAAACATGGAAGTATTATAGCTATAATAATTTGTTTGGCTTTTGTTATTAATGAGGAATGGATATCCTATTCATTTTTTGAGAAAATTGTGATTGCTCCAAAATTGTGGGCACATTCACCTTATGGAAAAGAAATTCAGTTGAAGAGTTGGCTTCTTTTTTGATATGAAAGACAAAGTTTCTATTATTACTCCTTGTTATAATTCAGCTAGATTTATTTCTAAAACAATTGAATCTGTTTTAAATCAGACTTATCCTTATTGGGAAATGATTATTGTGGACGATTGTTCACACGATAATACGAAAGAAGTAGTAGAACAATATTGTAAACTAGATTCAAGGATTCGACTTTTGTGTTTGGAGAAGAACTCTGGTTCTGCTACTATTCCTCGGAATAAAGCTATTGAGGAAGCTGAAGGACGTTTTATAGCTTTTATTGATAGCGATGATTTATGGAAACCTGAAAAACTAGAAAGACAACTTCCTTTTTTTAATACATCTAATATAGCTGTAGTTTATTCAAATTATGAGAAGATTGATGAATCAGGAAACAGATATGGACGAGTAATATTAGCTCCTAAAAGTTGTACCTATCATCAATTACTTTGCGGAAATGTTATAGGTTGTTCTACAGGAGTATATGATACTTTAAAAACAGGAAAACATTTTTTTGTATCTGAAGGTCATGAAGACTATATATTATGGCTTTCCATATTAAAAAAAGGTTATTTAGCAGTGAATACGCAAAGCTGTTTGGCTGAATATAGAATTCGAAAATCTTCTTTGTCTTCTAATAAAATAAAAGTACTTCCATGGGTTTGGAATATTTATATGAATATTGAGAAACTTGGATACTTTAGAAGTGCTTTCTATTTCATTAATTACGCATTTCGCGGCATTTTTAAATATATCAAATAAACGGTATTGTATTTAAATTTTCTAATTAAATTATTATGGGGTATAGTGAGGACTTCATTCCGGACGGAATGAATGCTTTTGAGCGCAATGTAAAGCGAATAGGGGATTGTATCGTTGCAGCAGTTTTAATGATCGTTTTTTCTCCGTTATTTTTGATTTGCTATATAGCTGTGAAACGGGAAGATGGTGGGGCAGCTATATTTAAGCAAGAGCGTATCGGGCGTTTCGGACGGCCGTTTTATATCTATAAGTTTCGCAGTATGCGATTGGATGCAGAGTCTATGGGCCCTCAACTTTATGCGGGGGGAAGAGATGTTCGATTGACTAAGATAGGAAGATTTCTACGCGAACACCATTTGGACGAGTTGCCACAGTTGTGGAATGTCTTCTGTGGAGATATGGCTTTTATCGGTCCCCGTCCGGAACGTAAATTCTATATTGATCAGATTATTAAGCATGATCCCCGTTATCAGTTCTTGTATCAGATTCGTCCGGGAGTGACTTCATATGCAACTTTGTATAATGGTTATACGGATACGATGGACAAGATGTTACGCCGTTTGCGGTATGACTTGTTTTATCTGCAACATCGCTCGTGGTGGTTTGACTTTAAAATATTAGTGAAGACTTTTATAAACATTTGCTTTGGAAAGAAGTTTTGAGAGTGGTATAAAATAAAATGTTGAGATGTAATCAGCACTAATAGAGTGTTTGTATGTGAGATGAAGAGAATGTAGGTCCCTAGTTTCATGCTGAACGCATGATTCTCCTACATTTGTGAATTAGAAAGAGTACGACGGTACCTTTCTAATTTACGCCCTGGCACCGGAGGTGTATCTGGTGTTAATTTCCCACGATATCAACGGTCTGTGAAGATAGTTGATATTTTCTTTTTATTCTCATTATATCGGATAATAGTATCGTCTTTCTTTGTTTATATGTTTAATTTTTTATAACTTTATAGCATATAAAACAGTAATAAAGAAACGATGGAACATTCAGAATTTGTAGTGAAATGTTATAATAAACAAGAGTTGGCCCAGATGTATTTTCCTGATTTGACTATCCGTGCTTCGGTCAATAAACTTCGGCGTTGGATGCGGAAATGCAAGCCATTGATGGATGAGATACTGGCTACGGACTTTCATCCGAAAACGAAAGCTTTTTCTGTGAGAGAAGTACGGCTTATTACCTATTACTTGGGAAAGCCGGGAGATTTATAAATGATATAAACATAAAAAGAACTACGGGAGACTGCACGTTCGACAGCTCCCGTAGTTCTTTTTATATATCCATATACTCCTTGCGACAGTCAAAACATGGACAAGCTTTATGAATCGAAGCACTGAGTTGATAATGCCCCAGGATTTGCGCTTCCGGATACTGATGTCTGAGTATCGTTAACAGGTCGAGCAATGCAAAGCGCTGCGCTTGGGTTCTTGTATCTGCCGGACACCCATTTTCGTTCAGTCCGCCTTCATAGCAAATGCCTATGCTGTGTCGGTTGAAGCCTCTCACGTGTGCACCCGGCTCTGATATCGGACGGCAGTGATGAAGCTCTCCGTCCCGGGTGATATAAAAGTGATAGCCGATATCCTTGAATCCGCGTTGCAGGTGACATTGCCGAAGTTGTTCTACGGTGAAGGGAACATTGCAGCGCGTTGCGCTGCAATGAATCACCAATAACTTAATCTCACGGGGGAGATAATTATCTTCTGGTTTTTTCATATAGATGACCAGAAGATTACTGTCCCATACAGGACGTTACACCCAAGGCCGAAATGACCGACGTTGCAATAGTTACAATAAACTGGAGAATGTTTTTCCAAAGTTGCTTTTTCATACGAATTTAAATTAAAGAATAAATACTTATACATTTTGAACTCAATAACCCAACAACAATCGGTTGATTATACTGACGGATCCGGAGTTACCCCACTGCCGGAACCTCCTTGATTGTCGTCACCGTCATCAGGAAGCGGATCTTTGTCCGAATCTGCCGAAGAATCGCTCTTATACAATGTATAATCCAGCGTCTTACACAATTTGCGGAGATCACTTCCGGGATAAAAGAGTACTTTGCCCTTATCGATGCACGATGTCTTGAATTCCTTTACCGTATCGGTAGGAGTGCCCGTTTTGATGCTCATGCGGAAATTGCCCAGGTCACCCATTTGGGCGATATTTCCTTCATCCAGTACGTTGACTATTTCGAGCAGGAACTCACCGATACAACCTTCCAATTCTCCTTTTGAATAAGAGGAACGTTCGGAGATTCGTTTGCAGACTTCCTTGACAGTCACTTTACGACCGCTACGCGCCACTGCATAGTACTTCGGAGTTTCATCAGGTTTCAACAGGTTCTTGCGAGCCATGAGAGTGTAATTCTGTGCCATAACTTTTTAAATTTTAATTATTAATTTCTGATAACTTTGTAATCGATTACATGACAAAAGTAATACATCGGGGAATCGGCATGACGCATAGTGACGTATACAGGCGCATAGATAAATAGAAAAAACATTGGGAGATTTGTATCGAAACTTCCCAATGTTTGATTTCAATTATTGAGATGTTTTTTTCAAATCCTCCAATGTTTTTCCGATTTTCCAAAAGGACAAAAGGACAAAAAAGACAGTTGTGACTATTGCTTGTTCAACTTGATATAGGAACCATGAGATATCTTACTGATCTTTATTCCGTTAAGCGATTTTAGAAGACGTGTTACCTTACGGAGATTGAAATCGTGTTTTGCGCCGAGCCGGATCGCTTCGTCTGTAGTGAAGCTATTTGGCAACTCATTGACGAAATTGCGAATAACGTTCGGATTTTTCAGTGGACGGACCGAAGGGACCGGCATGGATGAGTGTAACAGACGGCTATGCTCGTAACAACACAGGACAATTTGAAGAGAACGCTCGAAATCAGCATCTATACAATAAATCTCGGGAGAAAGATCATTAGCTTCAAATTGCCGGATACGGGTTTGAATCATGCTGATACGCATCACCAGAAAGGCATAGCGTTTCACTACGGCTTGGAGATCATCATTGCCTTCCATGGCTACCTCGGACAGCATGTGTGAGAAAATCTCATTCAGACGGTTCCATTGTGGACGGGTGAAATGAAATAGAACAGGATGGGCCAGGCAGAAATTATATAGTTCGTAGACACGATGAGCAATCGGCTTGAAAGAGTCTTCTAATGAAATGCAATCATCGCCCATTTCTTTCCAGTGAGGAATTTCACGGAAAGTGTAAGTCAGAATACGGCTGGGGAGTCCGTTCCCGCAACTGCTTAGCAAACTGTCTATCTGTCCGGGAGTACCCGTCAGAAGTAAGGCTAATTTAGGATGACGGATATAAACCGGACTGATACCGTTGGCTTTATAGGAAGAATCAATGTTTTCGTGCTCAAAAGCTTTGCGGAGCATATCGTCGAAGTTCCCACAATCCAGATGATTGGCTGTGGAGAGTGTTTGCGCTTCCGTATCGAAAATGATGCTTCCCTGCGAACCGTTGTCCTGCATCTGAATTTGCATGCGGGTATAACTGGTAGTGGCGGGGATGAATAACATCTTGAAAGGAGGTCTTTGAGGTTCTTCGGAATATGTATCTCCTTTTTTCCTTTTTTGCTGACATTCTGCTTGCCAAGTGTTGTGCGCTGTATGGTAGTTTTTTTGCATGGATTCACTGGTAGACAGTATTTCGGCCTGTATTTCTTCCAATAAATAGCGTCCGGTTTGAGCAATGCTTTTGCCACTACCGGCAGAAGAAAAGATAACACAGAACAAATGAGTGGAATACTTTTTGTGATTATAAATTCCAAAAGTTTGTGGAAGTACCGCACTTAGCGCTGTGAGATCGGAAAGGAGGGAGATGTCTTGCTCGCGGTCACTCGCGTCTTCGATGATGCAATCATTCAGTAGGTCGGGAAGATTATTGTACAAATCACGAGGAAATAAAGGCGTCTCTTTTCTGAATTCTTCTCCCAGCCAATAGGCTTCTTCGGTGCTGTCGGAGTTTTCTAAAGTACCATAGGGGACTTTTGTCCTTATGTCTTTTTGACAGGGGGAATAAGCCGGTGGAACTGTTGCGGATGTCTGATTGTTAACTTGTTTGTAACCAGATGATAATACGCTTGTCAGTTCTTCGGCACGAAAATCTGTGTGCTCGAAAAAGACTGTTAGCCCGCGTAATATGCTTTCTTGCGGATAGTGGCGGCGGCAGGCTTCACAGGCTAGTTTGAACACGTTGGAATGGCGTTGCCCGGTTGTTAAGGGATGAAGGAAAATATAGGACGAAATGAACTTGTTGATTTCGTCTTCAGAAGTATTTTCCGTAGGGTTGTTTTGGAGGGGGAAAGGAGGAAGTTTTTCATTTTTGGAAGAGGAGTTTTCTTCTTTTCTCATTAATGGTTCCAAAGTAAATGCCTGATAGAGACTGGCAACGTATCCATTGGGAGAATAACTGAAATAACACAGACGGCTTTCGTCCTTGCACGCCGGATCACTCTCCAGACCCAGCAACTGATTGTAGTAACGGCTCACCAATTGCTGACCTTCACGATGGCGGCCTTCGATATCTTCTACATAGGCGAAGACTTTCACACCGTCGGTCGGACTTTCTATGGCCGCTACCGTATGCGGGTCTGCCGCGCAACGTTGAATGACTTCCAGACGATTTTTTACGTGATCATAATCGAGTCCGACAATATGACTGGGGAGGAGGAAGCGTTTGATAGCATGCGCTCCATTGAATGTACCTGCCGGAGTGAAGCAAGGGAGTTGATTTTTCAATTTCTGTGCGGCAGCATGATCTCCATCTGCATAATATCTACGGATGGTATTGATAATCGTTGCATAAACAGGATGAATACACATAATAATGACTTCAAGGAAAGACATGACTTTGGGCTTTTTTGAATACACATTTTCATAAACCGAGACTTTGATTTCTTCTAGAACTTTCATATAAAATTGTTTTTTGTAAGATTGTGCTACCTGACTATCAGATAGCGGGAGCAAAGGTCGGTATATTAAAAATAGGGTTACTTTCCTATGTGGAAAGTACTTGATAAAGCAAATATAAACTGAAAAATTTAAAATTATTAATCATAGAATGACATGGCGAAAGAAAAACAAAAACCTTATGAGTTTTTAAGCAATTTGGTATTGGCTTTAATGGATACAGATAGCGCATTTATTAATGCATTTTTTATGGATGAATTTGCTATTTCCTCAAAAACATTGGGGGGAATAAGACGGGGAGAGGATATGTGTATTTATCAGTATGTACGAGTGATCCGGTGTATGACGAAGTATCTTCATTTAATGATTCAGCTGGATATGTTGCTGAAAGAATTAAGAATTGTACTATCTTCCAATTGTGACTTGGTGGTTGCTACAGTTCCTCACTGTTCTCACGGAACTTGTCAGCCGAAAGAATGGGTGATAGTAATGGAATGGGATGGGGTGAGATTGTGATTTCTACAGAAAATGGGGCACTTTTTCGTTTTTTTTGCCTAATTGCTTTCTCTATTTAATTTTTTTTATATCTTTGCTTCCATATTGAGAAACACGAATAATAATTCACTTATTTTATTCATATAAAACTTAATAAATTATGTTCAAAGCTCCTTTTTCTTTTGACGGTCGTATTCGTAGAATCGAATATTTCCTGTCAGGCATTGTTGGTGGTATAGTGTTTAGTATTGCATGGGCATTGGGTATCGGTACCTTTATTTTAGGTGCGGGTATGGGATCTGCAGGTGGTTCGGTATTCGGTTTGTTGATCGGTCTTGCTGCATTGGTTGCTTCCATGTGGTTCTCTTTGGCACAGGGGGTAAAACGTTTGCACGACCTGGACAAGTCAGGTTGGTTGATTCTGCTGATGTTTGTTCCTATTGTTAACGCACTATTCGGACTTTATATGTTGTTTGCAGACGGTACGGTAGGCCCTAACCAATATGGTGAAGATCCGAAAAACCGTATGCCGTATCAAGCACAGCCTTCTTCGGTAAATGTAACGGTGAATGTTGCAAGAGAAGAAGTAAAAGTTGAAAAACCGGTTGAAGCAGCTCCTGCTGTTGAAGAAGAAAAAGCTGAATAATCTTTTTTAAGAAGAAATAGACGGCCTCTTGCAAAATTCGTTTTGTGAGAGGCTTTTTTTTGCTATCTTTGAAAATCAATAAAACAGAAAAAGAAATAAATATGAAAAAAGTAATTTGTAGTGAGAAGGCTCCGGGAGCTATCGGACCTTACAGTCAGGCGATAGAAGCAAATGGAATGATCTTTGTGTCCGGACAGTTGCCTATTGACGCTGCTACCGGAAAAATGGCGGAAGGTATTGAAGAACAGGCACGTCAGTCGTTAGAGAATATAAAACATATTCTTGAAGAAGCAGGTTTGACAATGGGAAACATTGTCAAAACAACTGTATTCCTTCAAGATATGTCTTTCTTTGCCGGGATGAACGGCGTGTATGCTACATATTTCGACGGAGCTTTTCCGGCACGTTCGGCGGTTGCCGTAAAAGCTCTGCCAAAGGATGCGTTAGTGGAGATCGAGTGTATCGCGGTTCGCTAACAAATCGGCGACAATGAAACTGCTGCCTCCCACGAAGATAAGGTCTTTAGGGAGGCAGTTCTTTTTAGCTGCCTGTACGGCATCTACCACAGTAGGGTAGGCCGTTCCTGTCAATCCCGCTTCTTCTGCCTGTTTCAAGAGCTCGTTTTCCGGAAGCGCCCGTTTCACACTTGCTTTGGTAAAATAATAGATAGCATTTTTCGGTAGCAATTTCAGAACGCTGCTTATGTCTTTGTCGTTGACCATGCCGAATACGAAATGGAGTTGCTGCTTGAGAGTCTGTTGGTAAAAATCGAGTTGTTCGCAGATGTATTTAATTCCGTCAACATTGTGTCCGGTATCACAAATAATATCCGGATAACTGTACACCTTTTGCCAACGTCCCATTAGTCCGGTGAGTTGGCATACATCGGAGAAACCGTTGAGATAGTCTTTGGGAAGAATGCGATAGCCTATTCTTTCTAATTCTTCGAGGGCTGTTAGTATTGTGAGGCAATTTTCAAACTGGTAAATACCACTTAACTCCATAAAAAGTCCGCAAGGAAACATGCCATTTGTAATTCGGATGGCATCTTTTCTTTTATCAAGTATTTTGTCCAGCGCGTGCATGCTGTCTGCCGGATTTAAAAACAGACATAGCTCCCGGAAATTTTGTTCGAAATTTTCGTCTTTATCTTCTACCGATTCATACAAAGTTTGTTGGATATTAGTCAGCCGTTCTCTTAATTCTTGTGATTGTGAATAGGAAAGCCAGTCCATGCAGTTGTATGGGGCAATGGATTGTGCATATATGACAGGAGCATTTACTTTTTTTCCCTTTATTGTGAACACGCGCTTCACGTGACCTTTTGCCCGTCCGATAACTACCGGAACTCCTTCTTTGATAATCCCTGCTTTCTCTTTGGCTATTTTGGGTAATGTATCGCCCAAATATTGCATATGATCGAAGCCGATGTTGGTAATGATGCATAAGTCGGGCTGGATGATATTGGTACAGTCCAGCCGTCCGCCCATGCCAACTTCGATCACTGCCACGTCTACTTTCTGATCGGCAAAATAACGGAATGCCATTGCGGTGGTCAACTCGAAAAATGAAGGATGCAGTGGCTCGAAGAAGGAACGGTGATCTGCGACAAAGTTTACTACATATTCTTCCGGTATCATTTCTCCGTTGATGCGGATACGTTCTCGGAAGTCCACCAGATGAGGGGAAGTAAATAATCCGACCCGATATCCGGCCGACTGCAATACTGCCGCAATAGTGTGGGAGCAGGAACCTTTTCCGTTCGTTCCGGCGATATGTATCGTCTTGAATTGTTGATGAGGATATCCGAAATGTTCATCTAATTTGTGTGTTGTCTCTAATCCCGGCTTATATGCTTTTCCACCTATCTGCTGAAACATAGGCATACTCTCATATAAGTACTTTAAAGTGTTCTGATAATCCATGTTTTATAATATTTAACTTCGGGCAATCTTTATTGCCCGCTAATTTGTTTATCTTTAGAACCACCAATTCAACTTTATATGCGGGATTGGTGAATGAGAGTGCAAATATCAACATTTAAATTTAAAGAAACCATGGGAACTAAGAAAAATTTTGTGTTGGACACAAATGTTATTCTTCACGACTACAATTGCTTGAAGAACTTTCAGGAAAATGATATCTATCTCCCTCTTGTCGTACTCGAAGAACTGGATAAGTTTAAGAAGGGAAACGAGCAGATTAATTTCAATGCTCGTGAGTTTGTACGTGAACTGGATGTGTTGACAAGCGACGAACTTTTCTCCGAAGGGGTGAAACTGGGAGAAGGATTGGGACGTTTGTTTGTTGTGACCAGCAATGTGCCGGCTACTAAAGTATGGGAGTCTTTCCCTATCAGGAAACCGGATCATCTGATTCTCGCGGCAACTGAATATCTGACGGCGAAATATCCGAAAATGAAGTCTATTCTGGTGACCAAGGATGTGAATTTGCGTATGAAGGCCCGTTCTATCGGACTTCTTTGTGAGGATTATATCACAGATAAGGTCGTGAATGTGGATGTCTTTGAAAAATCCAATGAAATATTTGAAAATGTAGATCCGGCATTGATCGACCGTATCTATTCTTCTAAAGAGGGACTCGACTTGAGCGAGTTTGACTTTAAGGATCTGATTCATCCGAATGAATGTTTTGTGCTGAAGAGTGATCGTAATAGTGTATTGGCACGTTATAATCCTTTTACTCATTCTATCTGCCGGGTGATGAAAGGCAAGAATTATGGAATCGAGCCCCGGAACGCCGAACAAAGTTTTGCTTTTGAAATTCTGAATGACCCGAATGTGAAACTGGTGGCACTGACGGGAAAGGCGGGAACGGGCAAGACTTTATTGGCATTGGCTGCCGCTTTGGGTAAATTGACCGATTACAAACAGATATTACTGGCACGTCCGGTAGTGGCACTTTCGAATAAGGATATCGGTTTCCTTCCGGGAGACGCACAGGAAAAAGTGGCTCCTTACATGCAACCGTTGTTCGACAACTTGAATGTAATCAAACGTCAGTTTGCGACGAACTCCACAGAGGTGAAACGCATTGAGGATATGCAAAAGAGCGAGCAACTGGTAATTGAGGCTCTGGCTTTTATCCGTGGACGCAGTTTAAGCGAGATGTATTGTATTATCGACGAAGCGCAGAACCTGACTCCGAACGAAATAAAAACGATTATCACTCGTGCGGGAGAAGGTACGAAAATGGTATTTACCGGAGATATCCAACAGATTGACCAGCCTTATCTGGATAGCCAGTCTAACGGGCTGGTATATATGATTGACCGCATGAAAGATCAGAATATCTTTGCGCACGTCAACCTGTTGAAGGGCGAACGTAGTGAGTTGAGTGAACTGGCGAGTAACTTGCTATAAACAGATAATCTTTATTAAACGATAAACTGTAAACGACGAACGGTGAACAAATTGAGCTGTCATGCTGCAATGAGTTCACCGTTCATTATTTATAATTCACTCTTTATCATTCTTTCTTTCCGAAATATTTCAGGAATTGGGTGCGTTCAAATGTATTAACGCCCTTTACATCTTTAATATTCAGTCTACCTTTGAATTGAGCGATATTGTTGAATCCTTTTCTTTCCATCCAGGCGGAGAGGAAACGGTTGGCTTCTCCGATGAATGCGTTGGTGTTTTGATAGATTGCGCTGCACACTTCCACAGCTGAAGCGCCGGCAAGAATCGCTTTTACTACTGATTCGGGATTGGCTACACCACCGGAAGCTGCATAATCAATCTTGTCTACTACCGCAGATGCAATGCCGATCCAACGAAGCGGGTTGGCGAGGTCGGAAGCGTTGCTGAATATTTCACCGGACATATGCTCCATATTTTCAATGTTGATGTCCGGTTGGTAGAAACGGTTGAAGAGGACAACTGCAGCCGCACCGTTGGCATATAACTGGTCAATCAGTGCCACTGGATTAGTCAGGTTATCGCCCAGTTTCATGATAACCGGAATGTTGATTGTCTTTTTTATGTGGCGGAGAATATCGATATGACGTTGTTCGAACGAACCGTATGTATATTGAACATCGGACTGTAAAGCCAGAATATTGATTTCTAATGCATCGGCACCCGCTGTTTCAATTTGTTTGGCAAAGTCAATCCATTCGGAATCACTGTAACAGTTGATACTGGCAATGATAGGAATAGGACATTCCTTTTTGCTTTCTTTGATTAAAGTCAGATATTCGGACAATTTATGTTCACGGATGTATTCTGCCAGATAGTCACTTGCTTCCGGATAGAAAGCCGGATCTTTCAGTTGGTCCGCTTCCAGCATGATCTGTTCTTCGAACAGTGATTTCAGAACAATGGCACCGGCGCCGTTTTCTGCCAATTTCTTATTTTTGCCGACACTGTTAGTCAGTCCCGAGCTACTGATGATGATTGGGTTTCTAAGAGAAAGCCCTGCGAAAGTAGTTTTTAAATCGGTCATAATGAATCTTTTTTTAGTAGTTACTACTTCTAATTTAATAATTTCGTTCTCCGAAAATCTTGCTTCCTACCCGTACTAAGGTACTTCCTGCAGCAATAGCTTCGTGATAATCGTGTGACATACCCATGGATAATTCCCGGAAAGCGTCCGAATCGGCGAACCAGGTTGTTTTTATCTCTTTAAAGAGCCTGTCTAGTAAACAAAATTCCCGGTTGATTTGTTCAACATTATCGGTGTTGCTCGCCATTCCCATTAAACCGCAGATACGGACATGGGTCAGTTCTTTCCATTCTCCGGTGTTCAGCATATCTTTGCATTCGTCGGGGCTGAAACCAAATTTAGTTTCTTCCTGTGCCACATGGATTTGCAACAGGCAGTTGATGATGCGTCCTGCTTTGACAGCTTGCTTGTTGACCTCTGCCAGTAACTTATAAGTGTCAATTCCATGAATCATCGCTACGTATGGTATCATGTATTTAATTTTATTACTTTGCAGGTGTCCGATAAAATGCCATTCGATATCTTTGGGCAAACTTTCGTATTTAGCTGTCATTTCCTGCACTTTGCTTTCTCCAAAAATACGCTGTCCTGCTTGATATGCTTCTTCTATCGCTTCATTGGGGTGGAATTTTGAGACAGCAACCAGCCGGACTCCTTGCGGGAGTTCGGCCAGTACTTGCTTTAAATTTTCAGCAATACTCATTGTTGCTTATGCTTTTGACGGATCAAACTCCGGTTTGTCATTCGGTCCGGCGCTGTAAGGATATACATCCATGAGCGGAGTTTCGGATACCATGCCGATCTGATAGTCTGCCATGGTTCCTTTCATGCCTTCGTCCAGTTTCTTAACTGCATCGCGCAGGTCGGCAGCCTGTACCAATACCTGTGTGGAAGTCTTTTTCTCTGCACCGCTTTTTTCGTCCAGCGTGATGAAAATAAGTTTGCATTTGAACCAACGGTCGGCACTTTCTTCGTCGCTGGGGAAAAGTTCGCTATAATTGGCACGTTTAATGTCGGAAACTGTAAATTCTCCGGATATGAATGGAGTCATTTCTTCAATAATTCGTGCTTCTGCTTCTGTAAAGCTGAGTGCATCAACAAGATATGGTTCGGTAACTTTTTTCTGCATTCCGTTTTCCATTACTTTTTCATAACGAATCTTGCACTCAAACCAAGTATGCATTGCCATAATTTTCTTCCTTTTTAATTAATTGATTCATGTAAATTGCCTACAAAGATAAACAAAATACCAAAGTAAGTGCCGAAAGAATTTTATTTTCTTTTATGCAAATTCTTAAGTTCAAAGGAAAGCATGACACGGAATAGTCCGATAATGAGGAAAGTGAAAGAAATCATATAGACCGCGTAGAGTGCACCTATGGCCGGTTGCCACAATATCAATAAGGAACATATAATGGCAAGGATACCGAAAGCCATGTACCAGCCCCAGTCGCGAGTACCATAACGTTTCAGGTCGATCGAGTAACCGGTGGAGGAGAAGCCGCGGAACATGAGCCAAAAGGCTATGATAAACGGAATGACTTCCATGCTGACCATGGGATAGGCAATCAGGTAGATGCCGAGAATAACGTCGATGATTCCTCCCACGATATACCAGCCCCAGCTTGGCACACCTTTTCGATTGCTGACTGCAAAGAGGATTTCCAAGATACCGCTTATCAACATGGATATGCTGAATACGATACTTAGAGCTACATAGCTGCTTAAAGGTGCAAACATCAGCCAGAGGGCTACAATAATATACACGATTCCCAAGAGAAGAGAAGCCCACCAATTTTTTACTGAGTGTTGAATCTCATTGAATACTGTTTCCATACGTTTTTATATTTAAAATTGAATACTAGAGTAATTTCGTTGTGGAATAACAATTTGAATTTAGAAAAGGTTTTCCGTGAACATATTTCGAGGAATAGTTGTTTTCTATATAAAGTAAATTTAAAAAAAAATATGCATTATGGCAACAACAAATTTCAAAGGACAACCGGTGAAACTGATCGGTGAATTTATACAAGTGGGTAAAGTAGCTCCCGATTTTGAGCTGGTAAAAACAGATTTATCTTCTTTCTCTCTGAAAGACTTGAATGGTAAAAATGTGATTTTGAATATTTTCCCAAGTTTGGACACAAGTGTATGCGCAACGTCGGTACGCAAATTTAATAAGATGGCTGCCGGATTGAAAGATACGGTTGTATTGGCTATTTCTAAAGATCTTCCTTTTGCTCACGGTCGTTTCTGCACGACGGAAGGTATTGAGAATGTAATTCCATTGTCAGACTTCCGTTTTTCGGATTTTGATGAAAGCTACGGTGTGCGTATGGCGGACGGGCCATTGGCCGGACTTTTGGCACGTGCAGTGGTGGTGATTGGCAAAAATGGAAAGGTAGCTTATACTGAACTTGTTCCGGAAATCACGCAAGAACCTGATTATGATAAGGCGCTGGCTGCTGTGAAATGATTTTTTAATTTGGAATTATAAGATTTTGACCTAATGAGAACTGGTAGACAGGTCTGGCAGGACACCAGACCTCCATTCTTGTTAGGTTGTGTTTTTTTATACACTAAACCTTATTGACATGAACAAAATAGGAATTTTATTCTTTGCCCTGTCAACTATGGGCATTGGAACCCTTTCGGCTCAAACTGCCGATAGTACTCAAACTTCTCCCTGGACTAAAGAAGGATTTGCCGGACTGAAACTGACACAAGTTAGTCTGACCAACTGGGCTGCCGGAGGTGATAACTCTGTGGCCTTTGACTTGCAAGGTACATATCAGATTAATTACAAGAAAGAAAAACATTTATGGACCAATCGTCTGGAATTGGCATACGGACTTAATAAGACTGGGGAAGATGGTACGAGAAAAGCAAATGATAAGATTTATCTGAATACGAATTACGGTTATTCCATTGCCAAAAATTGGTATGCCAGTGCATTTGCGACATTCCAAACTCAATTCTCTCCGGGGTATGACTATTCGATCAACAAAGATGTTTCAATCTCCGAATTTATGGCTCCCGGTTATTTGACTACCGGTTTGGGATTTACTTATGATCCGGGCAAGATATTTACAGTTGTACTATCTCCTGCTTCTTGGCGTGGCACCTTCGTACTAAACGACCGTCTCTCTGATGAGGGGGCTTATGGAGTAGATCCCGGTAAACATCTGCTATCAGCTTTTGGTGCAAACCTGAAGGGGGAGGTCAAATATGAATTTCTAAAGAATATGACCGTATATTCTCGTCTTGACTTATATTCCGACTATCTGCATAAACCTCTGAATATAGATGTGAATTGGGAAGTACAAGTAAATATGATTATCAATAAATGGTTCTCAACCACTCTGACTACCAATCTGATGTATGATGATGATGTGAAAATAGCTCAGAAAGACGGTACAAAAGGATCACGTGTACAATTCAAAGAGATATTGGGCGTGGGAGTGCAGTTTAATTTCTAATTCAAGTATAAATATAAAGCGTAACTACCTGACTGGTAGATGCGCTTTATATTTTATATCTACTACTTATTTCTTCTTTTTTTTCAGTCCTTTGTAAGCGATGAATCCGACAACCAGTATGACAACAGCTATAATGACATAACCGATTTCGTGACTATATTTGGTTGCCATTACATAAACGTCATTGGTTGTTTTAAGGTCTGTAAACCGATAAATCAGATATCCGAGCACGGCCAATACCGTATTCCATATTCCGGCGCCTAGCGTTGTATAAAGTAGGAAAGGGCCTAACTTCATGCCGGCCAATCCGGCAGGAATACTGATAAGCTGACGTACAGCAGGGATGAGACGTCCGAAGAAAGTGGAGGCCGCACCGTGTTTTCTGAAATATTCTTCGGCATGGTGCACTTTTTCTTCATCGATAAGACACATATGCCCCAAACGGCTGTTAGCAAATTTGTAAACAATGGGACGCCCTAACCAACGGGCCAGGTAATAATTGACTAATGCACCGATGTCTGCTCCCACAGTTGCGAATACAATGACTAGAAAGATGTTCATACTGTCGTCTGCCATGGCTTTCCATGCGGCAGGTGGCACTACGGCCTCAGAGGGAAAGGGAATAAAAGAGCTCTCGATAGCCATAAAGATTGTGACTACCCAATAGTTCAAGTTTTCTAATACCCATTTGAGAAGTTCTGCTACTGATTCCATTTTTTAAGGGATGAATGATTTAATTTGATTTATTGTTTTCTTTTTCTTCTTTAAGACGTTTCATAATTTCTTTTAAGATCGGTTCATCCTCTTTTCTATGGTCCGGACCGTTCAACAACTGCTGAATGGTTTCTTCTCTGAATGGACGTTCGCAATCTTTATTGTATTTGAGGAAACCGTCCAGGTCATCGGTCATGATACTGATAACACTCAATCTTTCCGGCAGGTCTTCATATTTCGGATTGATTTTGTAGGCTTTCTCATAATTTTCTTTGGCCTCGTACATATAATTGTGTTCCGAATAAGCAGTACCGATCATGTACCACATTTCCGGACCGGTACTGGTTTTTGCAGCTTTTTTAAATGCTTGGGTTGCTTTTTTCTCTATATCTTCCTCTAGGTATACTTTCCCTTCCGTCAGGAAAATAAGGCCTTCGTCCGGATTGATTTCTTTTGCTTTCTTGCATAGCTGGTGAGCTTCCTTATATCTTCCCATTTTGGCAACGGCATTTGCTTTAGTGGTATAAGTATCTATCAGTAGAATCGAACCGCTGTCTCCGTTTTCCTCAAAAATCCGGATAACCTGGTTACAACATTCTTCTGTTTTTTCCCAATCTTCTTTGGTAGCATAGGACATCCCCATGAACATATACCCCAATTCGGGGGGGATGGCTTTGTATTCAATGGCTTTTTCGTAATTCTCGATAGCGCTGTCGGGGTTGTTGAGGTAGAAGAAACTGTGTGCTTTGTAAGCGTAAGCTTCTCCGTATTTATCATCGGCAGCCAGTGCGAAATCACAGGTTTCGATAGTTTTGTTTATATCCTCGCTCATAAAATAGCATTTTGCCAGTCCCATCCAGTAAGAAGGGTTATAAGGAGCGATGTCAATCAACTTGTCAAAGCACTCGATAGCTTCTTTCATGTGTTGCGTTGCTCCCAGATAGTCGGCCTGAAGTACGATAAAGTCTTCTTCTTCGCCATATTGGTCTTGTCCCTTTTCTATCCATTCTTTCGCGGCTTCCGGATATCCCATATCCATATAAAGATAAACGATCTCGATGATTGAGGCCAGATCGTCGGTGTCCTCGATTGTATTTATCAGTTGTTGTGCTTCTTCCAGTTTACCTTCATTCAGTAACAGTTCTGCTTTCAGCATTTTTACCTCGGAGTCATACGTTTCTGTGATACTGTTTGCCACTTCTTTGGCTTTACTTAGTTTTTGAGTATCCAGATAAAGAAAGGCTTGTTCTATCAGTAAGCCAGTGTTGCCGGGGTGCAGTTGAAGTCCGTAATTAATGACTTCCTGTGCATCGTTGAATTTGCGTTCGGTGGCATACCAATCGGCAATATCAGCGAGCTGGTCGCCATCCAGGTATAGTTGTCGTTTTTCTGCTTTGGCGGCTTCGTATCTTTGGATGATTTCAGTCAGTTCTTTTTTTGCACTTGGTGAATTTTTTCTCCCCATTTTATTTTTTTCTTTTTAATTGCTGACATGGGGCTGCTACAAAAGTTCTTGTTCATTTCCTTTTGACACAGCCCCATGTTATAAAGTAAAGCCTGACGGCTTAGTTATTTATTGATCTTACCCCACGTGTCTTTTAAGCCCACTGTACGGTTGAATATCAGTTTTTCCGGAGTTGAATCTTTGTCAATGTTGAAGTAACCGATTCGTTGGAACTGCAAATAGGAGAGTGGAGGCAGGGTTGCTGCAAACTTCTCTATGTAGCAGTTCGGAAGAACTTTCAGTGAATCGGGGTTGATAATATCTTTCATTGCTTCCAATGCATCACAGTTTTTGGCCTCGCGGATAGCAGCCAGTTCGTCGCGCGGGTTTTCTACTTTCCACAGACGGTCGTACAGACGTACTTCCGCTTGCATACAGTGGTTGCAGCTTACCCAGTGAAGTGTTCCTTTCACCTTACGGTTGGCATCCGGCATACCGCTACGGGTATTTGCATCGTATTCACAATAAACTTCGGTGATGATACCGTTCTCGTCTTTTTTACATCCTGTACATTTTACGATATAGGCATTTTTGAGACGCACTTCCTGTCCCGGTGTCATACGGAAATATTTCTTGGGAGCATCTTCCATAAAGTCTTCACGTTCCATCCACAGTTCACGGCTAAATTCGATCAGGTGACTTCCTGCTTCCGGATCTTCCGGATTGTTGATAGCTTCCAGTTCCTCGACCTGTCCTTCCGGGTAGTTGGTAATGATAAGTTTCACCGGATTGATAACGGCGGACACACGGATAGCACGGCTGTTCAGGTCGTCTCTTACAGAACTTTCGAGCAAAGCGATGTCATTCAGCGCGTCGTAAGTGGTATATCCGATTTTATCAATAAATTTGTGGATAGATTCGGGAGAATAACCGCGACGGCGGAAACCGCAGATTGTCGGCATACGAGGATCATCCCAGCCGTTTACCAGGCCTTCTTTCACCAGTGTCAGCAAGTTACGCTTACTCATCAGTGTATAGCTAAGATTCAATTTATTGAATTCCGTTTGACGGGGACGATGGTCGTTCAGGTCTTTCCCTTCTTTCAACCAGTCGATAAAGAGATCGTAAAGCGGGCGGTGCACAACGAACTCGAGCGTACACAGGGAATGGGTAACTCCTTCGAAGAAGTCACTTTGTCCGTGGGCGAAGTCGTACATCGGATAGGCTTTCCATGTGGTGCCTGTGCGGTGGTGCGGGTGTTTTACCACACGATAGATGATCGGATCGCGGAAGTGCATATTGGGATTAGCCATGTCAATCTTTGCACGGAGCACCATAGCGCCTTCTTCGATCTCACCGCTATTCATCTTTTTGAAAAGTTCGAGGCTTTCTTCGATAGGACGATTCCGGTACGGACTTTCCACACCCGGTTGGGTAGGAGTTCCTTTTTGCTGTGCAATCTGTTCGGAAGTCTGCTCATCGATATATGCTTTTCCTTCTTGTATAAGGCGGATAGCGAAGTCCCATAATTGCTGGAAGTAGTCGGAAGCATAATACTCATTTCCCCATTGGTAACCTAACCATTGGATATCTTCCTTGATAGCTTCTACGTATTCCACATCTTCCTTGGTAGGGTTTGTGTCGTCGAAACGAAGGTTACATACACCTCCATGTGCTTCTGCAATGCCAAAATCAAGGCAAATAGCTTTGGCATGACCGATGTGAAGGTATCCGTTAGGCTCGGGCGGGAAGCGCGTCTGCACTTTTCCTCCATTTTTACCTTCTTTCAAATCTTTCTCTACTGCTTGCTCAATAAAGTTCAAGCTTTTCTTTTCACCTGCTTCTTCGTTTTTTATATCTGTCATAACGGTAAGTGTGTTAGCTCTATTTAAGAGCTGCAAAAGTAACAATAAAAAGTGGAAATGAGAAAAACGGAGCCATAGAATTAAAAAAAATCCAGAATAATGGAGTAGGTTTTTTTATCCATTCCGTCTTTATTATAAAACGAACTCTAATTTATGCAGAAAAAAGACACTATACAAGATAAAGATAATGAACGTGATCCGTTGATTTCCTATTTCCGGACTTTGGAGAAAGAAGTACCCGAAGCGGATATAGAAAAACGCTGGAATGCTTTAATGCAAAATGTAAATCGCGAGCCTGTTTCCAAACGACACAGGTATTTGCGAATATATATGTTAGCGGCAGGGGTGGCTGCTTTATTTGCAGGTATCGCCTGGGGAACAAAAATATATATGGATCATCATTCACATTCCATAGATACTGCTATTGCATTATTGGAACAATGTACGACTGATACGGTGCAACAGGTGCTTCTTATCACTCATGCACAGCAACGGATAGAAGTGGATAAAGGCGCCCGTATCAGTTATTCGCAGGAAGGAGAGGCTTCGGTCAATGAGCAGCAAGTGGAAAGTAAACCGCAAAAGACGGAGTATAACCAATTGATTGTTCCTAAAGGGAAAACATCGCGGTTGGTACTGGCTGACGGGACTTCGCTGTATGTAAACGCTGGTACTAAGGTCGTATATCCTAGTGTGTTTGAGGGTAAATCCCGTGAAATCTATGTAGACGGCGAGATTTTCATTGATGTAAAGAAGGATACTGAAAAACCATTTATAGTGAAAACTTCCGGTTTTGATATCCGTGTGACGGGAACTGCTTTCAATGTCGATGCTTACAAAGCAATGCGTGAGGCAGAAGTGGTTTTGGTGCGTGGCTCTATCATAGTGAAAGATCATGCAAATAAGGAGACCGCCGTAAAACCGAACGAGTTGTTGAAATTATCCGAAGGGGTGGCTAATGTCAAACGTTCTGTTAATGCGGAAGAATATACGGCATGGACGAAAGGACACTTTCCTTTGGAAGGGCGTGATATGAGTACTATATTGCAACGACTTTCCCTCTATTATGGTTGTGAAATTACTTGTGATCCGTCTATCGAAAATTTCCCTTTACAAGGAACGATTGATTTAAGTGTGCCACTGCAAAAGGTTCTTGAAAGAATTTCAAAAATACACCCTATCGGTATCCGTGCAACTGCTAATGGATATTATTTGTTTATTAACCGAAATACTAATCTTTAAAAACACACGATGCCTATGAAAAAGAAAAAGTAACACTTCACTCAACTTCTGGTAGAAGATATAGTCAAAGACTGCTCTACCTTTAATCTTTTAATTTATTTTATTAATCCCTCGTGGTATTTTTCATTCAAATAAAAAAAGCCCGGATAACCTCACATTATCCGAGCCTGGATGAATGACATTTTATGCCATGAGCATCTAAACTATTATGCAAAAATATGGATTATTTTAGAAGAAAACAAATTTCGGCAATGTTATTGTTCTTTGCATTGCTTCTTCCGATTTCCATGGTTGCCATGGAACAAAACAATGGAGTATTTTCATTCAAATTACAGGATGTTACTGTGAAAGATATATTCAAGTATATCGAGAAAAACAGTGAATATATCTTTTTATATTCTACGGATAAAAACTTATTGAAAAAAATCAATGTGGATGTCAATAAGAAAGATATTACTCAAGTTTTGGATGAAATATTAAAGAACACAACACTAATCTATGATATAGACGGGAAGCAGATAATTATACGAGAGAAAAACGCTTCCGAAAAATCGCAGCAAAAGACAACGCAAAAGAAAAAAACAATTCGTGGAATCGTTTCCGATGATAGCACACAGGAACCTATTATCGGAGCTACTATAAGGGTGAACGGAAGTATGACAGGAACTACCTCGAATATAGAAGGTGACTTTGTTTTGGAATGTGCTGTGGGAGATACCTTGACTGTTTCCTTTGTTGGTTATCAGGATCGGTCGGTTTTGGTAAAGAGTGGTAATATTTATGCTATTGCTTTAAAAGAGTCTGCAGCAGAACTGGGAGAGGTAGTCGTTACTGCATTTGGTGTAGGGCAGAAGAAAGAATCGCTTGTGGGATCTATTCAGCAGATCAAGCCGCAGGAACTTAAAGTACCTTCTTCGAGTTTGAGTACTGCTTTTGCAGGACGTATGGCCGGTGTGATAGCGGTGCAACGCAGTGGTGAACCGGGAGCTGATGGCGCTAACTTTTGGATCCGTGGTAAATCGACCTTCAATGGTAACACTTCTGCTTTGATTATCATGGATGGGGTTGAAATTAGTTCAACGGAATTGAATGCGTTGGATCCTGAGGTTATTGAAAGTTTTTCTATTCTGAAAGATGCTACTGCTACGGCGTTGTATGGTACACGTGGTGCCAATGGAGTGATGATTGTTGCGACTAAAAACGGTAAGAATCTGGATAAGCCTATTATTAATTTTCGGTTGGAAGGAGCTATATCTACAATGACGCGTGTGCCCAATATGGTTGACGGTCCCACGTATATGAAAATGTTTAATGAAGCGGTATCGCGTCCGGGATGCGATGTAAGCCCTTATTCACAGGAAAAAATTGACGGTACTATTGCAGGATTGAATCCTTATATTTATCCTAATGTAGATTGGTTTGATGAAATATTTAATAAGAGTGCTTTTTCTGAACGTGCCAATTTTAATATACGTGGAGGTAGTTCGAAAATGGATTACTTTATGAGTGCCAGTTTCAAGCATAGTAACGGACATTTAAAGTCATTAAGCAAGGACTATTTTTCATATAATAATAATGTGCGTAATTATAATTACGACTTTATAAACAATTTGAATATTAGTGCGACCAGAACTACTAAAATATCTTTAGGGTTGAATCTTTCTGTTGCCGATAAGAAATCTCCTTTAATGGATGTGAATGATATTTTCCAACTTTCTATGGAAGCAAATCCGGTAGATTTTCCAGTACGTTTTCCTGCAAATATGTCAGACCGTGATTTTGTTTTATGGGGAGACAAACCTGGTGGCATTCATGGACAAGGATGGTATAGAAATCCGGTGGCGGAATACGTGACAGGATACAAAACAAATTTGCGTACTACTATTACTGCTAATTTCAAATTGGCACAAGAATTAGATATGATTACTAAGGGTTTGAAATTTACAGGATTATTTTCATTTAAAAATTATAGTAGTTCATCTACAGAACGTAGTGCTAGCTATAACCATTACTATATGTCTTCTTATGGTCCTTCATCCATGGAATATAAAATAACCCGTATTGGTGACGAACAAAGTACCGCATTGACAAATGACGGTAGTCGGAACGGGGATAGGAAAATGTATTTTCAGGCTATCTTGGACTATAATCGTATTTTTAAAGAAGTACACGATTTGAATATTATGTTCCTTTATAATCAGGAACAATATGATATTAATGGTCCTACTACACTTTTTTCATCTTTGCCGCAACGGAAGCAAGGAGTAGCTGGACGTGTATCTTATTCTTATGATGGCCGTTATTATATTGAGGGAAATTTTGGTTATAACGGTTCGGAGAATTTCGCTAAAGGACATCGATTTGGCTTTTTCCCTTCAATAGCTGTTGGTTATAACATCTCAAATGAAAAATTCTGGCAGCCAATAAAACCGGTCATTTCAAATCTGAAAATCAGAGGTTCGTGGGGATTGGTTGGCAATGATGCTACGAATGCAGGGCGCTTTGCTTATATGGAAGATCTTGTATTGGGTGGTAGCGATTCCTATACGACGGGTATTAGGCAAGATACGTATTATTCCGGTCCGTCATGGAATAGATATTTTAACCCTGATTTAACTTGGGAAGTTGGTGAAAAAATTAATTTGGGGCTTGATTTACAGTTATTCAATGACTTTAATCTGACATTTGATATATTTAGAGAAAAGCGCCGTGATATTTTTATGACCCGTGAAAATTCCATTCCGGAAATTGTTGGTACAGGTGAAACTAAAATTACTTCCAACAATGGAGAAATGGAGAACAAAGGATTAGATTTAGCTATAGACTACAATAAACAAATCACGAAAGATTTTTTCCTTTCTTTCAAAAGTACATTGACTTTTGCTCGTAACAAGGTCTTGAAAATGGATGAGCCTCCGTATTTTGAATATCCGGGATTGTCCGACGTAGGGCATCCATTGGGTACTTACTGGGGATATGTAGCTGATGGACTTTTCCCCGACCAAGAAACTATTGACAATTCTCCGCGCCAAGATTTAGGTTATACACCACAGCCGGGTGATATTAAATATGTAAATCAGCCTAATGCAAAAGGAGAATATGATAATGTAATTAATAGTAATGATCGTGTGGCTATTGGTCATCCTTATGATCCGGAGCTTGTATATGGTTTCGGCCCTTCTATGAAGTGGAAAAACTGGGACTTTTCTTTCTTTTTCCAAGGAGTGGCTCGTACCTCTTTCATGATGTATGGTATGCATCCCTTTGGCACAACGAGTATTAAAAATATGTTACAATTTGTGGCTGATGATCATTGGAGTGTTGATAATCCTAATCCAAATGCAGCGTATCCACGCTTGACTAAAGATAGTAATGGTAATAACGATCAGTATTCTACTTATTGGTTAAGGAATGCAGCTTTCTTGAAATTAAAAAATGCGGAGATAGGTTATACTTATAAAGGTATGCGCTTTTATTTAAGTGGGGTCAACTTACTGACATTTTCTCCTTTCAAGCATTGGGATCCTGAAATGGGAGGTGGTAATGGTCTTTATTATCCTACCCAGAGAGTGTTCAATATTGGTTTTCAAATGACCATACAGTAATCAAACGATACAAAATTATAAAACTATGAAACTTAAATATTTGTTCTGTGGACTTTTTTTGCTAGGCTTGTCAGCTTGTAACTATTTGGATATTGTACCAGATGAAGTTGTGAAAGAAGAAGATTCTTACGAAACTCCGGATTTGGTACGGAATTACCTTTATTCATGTTATTCTTTTCTTCCTACCAACAGAGCGATTAGTGATAATGCTTATTGGATGATGTGTGGGGCGGAAACTTCTTTTTATCGTAAAGAAATGTTTTCTACTTTTAATGAAGGTACATACGGGCCTTCCAGTCTGCACATGACTTCTGATACATGGTCTCCTATCTGGGAAGGTATCCGGCAGTGCTATATGTTTCTGGATATCCTGGATAAGGCAAAAAATCTGGTTCCTACAGATAAGCAACATTATCGTGGCGAAGCTAATTTTTTGATAGCTTATTATCATTTTCTGTCCTTGCGTTCTTACGGTCCTACATGTATTATTGATAAACTTTATGACCCAAAGTTGGATGTTGAAGAATTTCCTGAACGTAGTAGTTATGATGAGGTGGTAGAGTTCATAAATCGCAAGCTTGATGAAGCTTTTCCTGATTTGGCTACCACATATTCCGGAAAAGATTTTGGGCGAGCTACACAAGTAGCTGTCTATGCATTGAAATCCCGGCTTTATTTATATGCGGCTTCACCGTTATTTAATGGTAACAGTGAGATGTATGCCGATTTTAAAAGTAAGAAAGACGGACGCCATTTGATTGCACAGGAATACTCGGAAGACAAATGGAGAAAAAGTGCGGAAATCTCTTTGCAGGCTATTACAGAACTGGAAAAACTGAATTTCCGGCTTTATGATGATAATGATGCAGGTACTCCTGACGATAATCGTCCGGGATTATCTAATCCGGCACAACGTAGAATACGTTATTCTGTGATTGATTTTTCAAATCCAAGTCCGGAAGTCATTTGGGCTGATACCCGGAAAGAAGGATACTATGATATTCAGAATCGGTCTATTCCTCGCCAATATATTGACATTGTGTATGATGGTTCAGGCGGTATAGCGCCTACATTGCAAATGGTGGAATCGTTTTATACAAAGAATGGATTGCCAATGGATAAAGATAAGACATATGATTATGACGGGAGGTTTAATATTGTTGAGCTACCGGTGAATTATGACGGAAACAATTACTCGAATGTTAGTAATGGTACTTCTATAAAAATGCATCTTGACAGAGAGCCGCGTTTTTATGCAAACATAGGTTTTCATCATGGTTTCTATGAAATCACGCAGTATGACGGCGAGATAACGAGTGATGATCCTGCCAAGCGGGTCATTGTGGAGGAATTACGCAATAATGACCGTCATGGTAAGCGAAATCAAGACCTTTATTATTCTGTTACCGGATATCATAACAAAAAACTGGTGCATCCTTCGTATGAAGATGGCGTGGTGCACTATCCGCTACCTCTTTTCCGTATGGCTGAAATGTATTTGAATTATGCAGAAGCCTTGGTGGAGATTGGAGAATTGGATAAAGCTAAAGATTATATCGATAAAGTGCGTGTACGTGCGGGCATTCCCAAAGTAGACGAGGCCTGGGATAATTTTTCTACTAACCCCGGTTACCAAGACACAAAAGAAGGATTGAGGGAGATTGTCAGACAGGAACGTTCTCTTGAATTTTATCTTGAAGGTCAGAAGTTCTTTGATATTCGTCGGTGGAAAATTGCAGAGAAATATTTGGGGATACCCGATTTAGGTTTGAATGTGGCTGCCAATGATGATGCAGGATTCTTCCAGGTAAGAGAGATTCCTTTGATCCGTAATTTCCATAAAGGACAGTACTTAATGCCTATTCCGATGAAGGAAACTAATAAAATGCCACAATTAGTGCAGAATCCATATTATAATTGATTCTCTCTCTCTTAACTTTTTTATTTAGTGGCCGGGTCGACCGCAGTTATTCTTTGGTCTTCCCGGCCCTACTTTTTATAATAAGTATTATGAAGACATTGTTATATACTATTTTTTTTAGTTTGTTTGGAATACATTTATTGGCACAATCCAACAAGGCTGTCTGTTTGGACGGTAAAGACAATAATCTGCGTATAGGTATGGATACCTTATGCCGCCATTGGACATTGGAAGCATGGATTAAACCTGATAATAATGAATGGAAGTCGCAGGAAGTGATTATTGGCGGTGGAGAATACAGTGAACTCAATTCGTTGGACTATCTGCCGTTGGTGATAGATCATGGACGATTGTGCAATGTAGCTACAGGATTGGTTGGGGAAGAAATTCCTAAAGGAAAGTGGACGCATGTAGCAGCAGTCTGTAATGGACGTTGTACCTTGTTATATATTAATGGCCGGGAAGTCGCTCGTAAAGATACTGCCACTGTCATTTTACCCGGAGCAATCGGAATCAATGAATCATCAGAGAGCGCTTTTGGTGGTTGCATTGATGAAGTGCGCATTTGGAAAACAGGATTGACGGAAAAGGAATTGAATGAATGGATGTATCGTCCGGTCACAGCACGGCACAGTCAGTTTGATTGTTTGAAAGGTTATTATAATTTTGATGATTTATCGGAGGATATCTCTATCAATAGAGCTGCGGAGGGACGGTTGTCATTTCATTTGCGTAACGGCCGTCTGGAGCAATATAAGTCTGCCCCTTTAGCTTATGCGGTTGAAAATGATAACCCTTTATTTCGTGCGGAATATGGAGAACAAGAATTGTTCAAGGTAGTGGCTTTGCCTGCCGAATGGGATGTTGACCGGGGAAAACGAGACTTTCAACTGTTAAAACTACGTATAGAGACTCAAGGTGAACAGTCGCCTAAAGCGGTAAAAGAACTGGTGCTTGATTTTGGAAATTGTACTTCGTTGAAAGATATCGAACGGATCCATATTTATAATACCGGGTCGAAACCTCGTTCGAATGTACGGATTGAATTGGTAAAAGGCGGATTGGTCCCGAAATCCGGAAAGATAAAGATACGTCTTTCGGAAAACGAATTCACGCGGTTGAAACATGGTACCAACTATCTATTAGTTACGGTCGATGTCAATGCTGAGGCTGTATTGGGTAATTGCTTGGGAGTAAACGTTCAGTCTGTAAAAATAGGCCGTCGTTCTATTACTCCCATATTATCCGATGATTGTCTCCCGGTAATGATTACATCTGATAGCCGGAATAATAAGAAATATCTGAAAGTACTCCAATGGAATATCTGGCACGGAGGTAAACATTTGGGCAAAGATGGGCGCGAACGTATTATCGATCTGATTAAGCAGTCCGGTGCTGATGTTGTTACTATGCAAGAAGGATACGGTTCGCAAGAAATGATAGCAAAAGCTATCGGATTTAATTTGCAGACTCCTTCTCCAGGGGATAATTTGTGTTTGTTTAGCCGTTATCCTATACAGAAAATTAAGACGAAGAATACTTTTTATTCAAATCCTGCTATAATCACGCTCCCTTCCGGGAAAAAGGTGTATGTGAATGCTTGCTGGTTGCGTTATGCCTACCGGCCGGAATATACTTGTTATTATGCTAATTATGGAATGGACACTCATAGGTGGGCTGCGGAGGATAGTATATTAGCTTTGGTCGATATGAAACGTCTGTTGGAGAATGACTTGATTCCTTATGTGGATTCTTCTATGCCGGTCATTATCGGTGGGGACTTTAATTCGTGCAGCCATTTGGATTGGACGCATAAGGCGGCTCCTATTCATTTCGGATATATAGCTGAGGAACTGCCCGTGTCACGTTATATGCTTGATAAAGGTTTTAGGGATACTTTCAGAGAGATAAACCCGGATGAACTGGAGCGGGGAGAAGGAACGTATGCGGTCATTTTCGGACAGTCGCAGACTTCTCGTGTTGATTTTATTTATAGTAAAGGTAATGGAATAAAAACTGTTGCTTCGAAGATTGTACGTACAATGCCTGAGATAGATGACGTATGGCCTGGAGACCATGCTGCTGTATTAACAGTGTTCGAACTTGAATAGAAAGGAGGAAATTGTGAAAATATATAATATCATAAGATTAGCTGGATTCATTGGAGTTTGGTTGTTTCTATTGCAATCTTGTAAAGATGAGGAACAATTAAATTCAAAATTTGAAATTGAGGGAACTGCTTTGCAACAGAGCTTGGACGGGAATGCTTCTACCGTTGTCGTTCAGGTAAAGACTACGCTTCCTATGTCGGATTGGCAGGTGGAAAGTGATGCGGACTGGCTTAAAGTTTATAAAGAGGCTGATCCGGAAAAAGGACAGGTTATAGTGATGAAGGCAGAGTCTAATAATACTCGTGATAATAGAACTGCTACGATATCCGTAACATCTGCTATTCATGATTATATGATTACGGTGTTACAGTTTTCTACCTTCGAGGTGCCTGAAGATATCCAGGTAAAGGTTATTGGAGGCAAAGATTCGGAACATCAAAATGGTCGTGGAATTGAATGTTCTTTTGACGGAAAGTTTACTCCTGAAGCTGATGGCTATCATTCTTTATTTGGAAAATCAGCAAATTTTCCAGTGTCGCTCGAATATTATTTTGAACCGGATACAGAGATTGATTATGTGATTTATCATACCCGTGCCGGCAATGGTAATTTTGGTCGGGTGGAAGTTTATACGGCCACTGATATCGGACATACTGATTGGGTGAAATATGGGGAATACGATTTTCGTGGACAAGATATGGCGTCACGGGTTTTGTTTGACGAGACAAAGCGTGTTAGCGGCATTAAATTTATGGTATATTCAGGATATAATAACTTTGTGAGTTGTGATGAAATGGAGTTTTTCCGATATAATAAAGAAAGCTCGGTGAATGACCAATTACTTAAAGTCTTCACAGATCTTTCATGTACTGCCTTGAACGAAGGTGTCACAGAAGATGTTATCAATGAATTGCCGGGATACTTTGCCCGTTTGGCTTTAGCTCTGTATAATGATACATACGATACACATGAGAAAGAGTTCCGAATCAGAAAGTATGCCCCGTACAGTGATGTTGTCGAATGGGCAGACAAATTGATGACTAAAAAATATGGCAATCTTGATAATCCTACCGGTATATCGGTGGAGAAAGATGAAGAAATCATCGTATTGGTCGGAGATACATACGGACAGCAACTCTCTTTGCAAGTGATAGGAGAGACTTATACGAATGATGAAGAAGATAGAGGTTGGATAGTCAACTCAAGTGGTTCTATTTATTTTCTATCTCCGGGTATAAACAAATTGACGATGAAAGAATCCGGGCAATTATTTGTGATGTATACAGCTATGCTCAATGATGACAGGGCTAAACCTGTAAACATTCATATTCCTTCAGGTAGTGGAAAAGTGACCGGCTTTTTTGATTTGAAAGATCATAAGACGGATCAGAAATATGCACAGTTGTTGGCTGCGGCAAACCATAAGTATTTTTGTGTTCGTGGTAATAAGATCATGTTTTATTTCCATACTGAAAAATTACGGAGTTTTGTTCCCGATAGAATACTTTCCGCCATTAACTTGTGGGATGATATTGTTGGCTGGGAACAGGAATTAATGGGGATTGAAGATGTATGGCCTTCACAAATGAATAATCATATTTTTGCTATTTCACCGGAATATGGGTATATGTGGGCGTCGGATTATCGTGTGGCTTTTGTTTATACTTATCTTGATAATATCTTATTGAGGGATAATGTAATGGCAGATAAAGATAATGCCTGGGGACCTGCACATGAGATCGGACACATTCATCAGAAAGCGATAAACTGGCCTGGTTGTACTGAATCTTCCAATAATTTATTTTCTAATTATGTGCTTTATAAATTAGGCAAATATTGTTCTCGTGGTAGTGAACTTTTTCATTTGGCTGATGCGCGTTTTGTAGAAGGACAGGCTTGGTTCGACATGGGAAACCCACATCACATGAATGAAGATACCGAAATCCATATGCGTATGTATTGGCAACTGTGGAATTATTATCATCGGTGTGGTTATAATGAAAAATTTTGGCAAACGCTTTTCCAATTATTACGGGCAGATCGTATTGATGAGAATAACCCGGGAGCTGCTCAATTGAAGTTAGCGGTAAAGGCTTCACAGGCTGCTCATGAGGATTTGAGTGACTTTTTTGAATTGTGGGGATTCTTTATACCGGGAAAGGGTGTCATCGAACAATATGGAACTTATGATTATCTTGTAACAGAGGAAATGATTCGGAAAGCAAAGGCAGAGATGTCTATCTATCCCAAACCGAAACACGCGTTTCAATATATTGAAGACCGTAAAGCCGGAGATATTGGTTTGGATAGTGAGCCTTCGGATGTCGGGTATTATACACAGTTTAAAGGTAGTGTAAAACCGGTCAGCAGTGAAGTATATTGCACGGTTAACGGTCGTAGATATTCAGTGAAGAATGGAGAGAATGCTGTGGCTTTCGAGTTACGTCGTGGGGCAGCGGACGGTGACCTGCTTTATTTTTTTAATATGTATGGGTATGATATACCTGGTGGAATTGATCTGGCTGATGCTAAGCTTTATGCAGTCCAGGCCGATGGGAGGCGTGTAGAAATACCTGTTCGTTAATATACTCGTCAGATATTAATGTTTTAGAAAAACCTTCATTTTCGGATATTTACAAAATAAATCCGTCGATGAAGGTTTCTCTATTTTTCGGATATCTGCCCGAACTGTATGCGTAGCTTGCGGATAGATTTGGCAAGGGAGTTCATAGATGATTGCGGATTGATATCCAACACTTCGCTAATCTCTTTATGAGTTAATCCCTTTATGTAAAATAAATAAAGAATTTGTTTCTGTTGATTGGGCAAAGAATTGATTGTCTGCAATAAGGTTTGATATTTTTGCAGTTCCTCATCATTTTTAGAAAAGAATGTCTTGAATACTTCATCATTATCAGGAATTAAGAATTCCATATCATCGATGCTGACTATATCTTTTTGGGCTGCGTAATAATCGTAGATTATATTACGCATAGCACGGAGTAGGTATATCTTTATATTAGAAATGTTATCGATATTTTCACGTTTACAAAGTTTAGTGAATATTTCTTGGATAAAGTCCTGAACCAACTCAGAATCGTTGGTTAGTTTTAATCCATAGTTATACAACAAATTATAGTACTTCTTATAAGAAAGTTCTAGTATGTATAGTAGTTTATCTTTTTTTCCATGAAAAACCTTTGCTGCAAGGTCTTTTTCCTCAAATTCCATATTTAAAGCTCTGGTGATAATTATATTTATCGGCTATATTATGAAAAAAAAAGGAATAAAACCTCAAAAATAGAAAAAAAGTTTAGACTATCTGCCAATTGTTTTCTAATTCAGGTTTTTAACACATCTTCTGATAGATACGGATGTGATTACTTAACCGGAATATAGCCGCTCTTTTTTATAATCTCCTGTCCTTCGGGTGAAAGAATAAACTGAATCAAGGGGGTGACTGCCTCTTTGTTTTTTACATTGTAATAGTAATAAAGAGGGCGCACGATCGGATATGTTTTGTTGGTGGCATTTTCTACCGAAGGCGTAGCATAATGGCTTCCGTCATAGGATACGGAGAGAGTCTTGATACGTGGAGATACATAGGCCAGACCGACATATCCGATGGCTCCTTTTGTCTGGCTGACAGACTGGATAATGGCACCGGTGGCAGGCATGGAAAGGCTGCTCGACATATAATTTTTGTTTTTCAATACGCTTTCCTTGAAAAATTCGTAAGTTCCGGAAGATGTTTCACGGGAGTACACTACTATTTTGCGGTCGTCTCCGCCCACTTGTTTCCAGTTGGTGATCTTTCCACGGAAAATGTCTTCCAATTGCTGGCGGGTAAGTTGTTTCACAGGATTGGAAGGATGTACCACTACGGCAAGAGCATCATAGGCTACAATGATTTCGTCTACATCCTGTCCGGCTTCCTTGATTTTCATCTTTTCGCTGAACTTGATTGGACGGGAGGCCATGGCGATGTCCGTTGTGTTATCCATTAAAGCGGAGATACCTACACCGGTTCCTCCGCCAGTCACTGTGACACGGGCGTCAGGGTGCTGGTTCATAAACCGTTCTGCTGTCTGCTGGGCGACAGGCAATACAGTGTCGCTGCCTTTGATACGTTGTGCATTGACACTAAGAGAGAGTAGGGAAAAGGCGATTAATAAGTTTCTTCTCACTTTCATAAATTATTCTTTTTATTGCTGGTGCAAATAAAACAATTGGATATTACATTCTTGTTTCATGTAGGGTGGAAATAGATGTTGTAATACAAATGTAATATGATTGAAACATTTCCTTCAAACGTTAGTCACATCCCCTTAATAAGGAGATGCTTTCTTTGCATCAGAATTCAAATAGGTATGAAAAAGTTTTTTGAAAAGATTATAGAAGGTGTCCTGACTTGTAGCGGTTTCGTAACGAGTATTACAATTCTGCTTATCGTTCTTTTCCTGTTTACTGAAGCTTTCGGGCTATTCAAAAGTAAAGTGATTGAAGAAGGATATGTGTTGGCGCTGAATAAGAGTAATAAGGTAAGCGTGCTGACTCCGGCGCAGATAAAGAATGTTTTCGATGAGGAGATAACGAACTGGAAAGAACTCGGCGGGAAAGACCTGCCTATCCGGGTTTTCCGTCTGGAGGATATAACACAGTATTATACCGAAGAAGAACTCGGCCCCGCTTATGAATATGCAGGTGAGAAGATAACGGAACTAGTGGAAAAGATGCCGGGTATTGTGGCATTTGTTCCGCAGAAGTTTATCGTTCATCCTGACTCGGTGCATCTTATAGAGGATAACACGATCTCGGTAAAGGATGTTTTTGCAGGTGCCGAATGGTTTCCGACGGCAACTCCGGCAGCACAGTTCGGATTTCTGCCTTTGATTGCCGGTACGTTGTGGGTAAGCTTGTTTGCTATTCTTTTTGCATTACCGTTCGGACTTTCGGTTTCTATTTATATGTCCGAAGTGGCAAATCCGAAGGTACGGAGCTGGCTGAAACCTATTATTGAATTATTGAGTGGTATTCCTTCCGTTGTATACGGCTTTTTCGGATTGATCGTTATTGTTCCGTTGATTCAGAAACTGTTTGATCTTCCGGTGGGCGAGAGTGGATTGGCAGGAAGTGTCGTGCTGGCTATTATGGCATTGCCTACCATAATTACGGTGACGGAGGATGCGATGAGAAACTGTCCGCGTGCTATGCGGGAGGCGAGTCTGGCATTAGGAGCTTCGCAATGGCAGACTATATATAAGGTAGTGATTCCTTATTCTATTTCGGGGATTACTTCCGGAGTAGTGCTTGGCATCGGACGGGCTATCGGTGAAACAATGGCGGTGTTAATGGTGACGGGTAATGCTGCCGTAATTCCGACTACTATTCTCGAACCGTTGCGTACCATTCCGGCTACCATTGCGGCGGAATTGGGAGAAGCTCCTGCCGGTGGTCCGCATTATCAGGCCTTGTTTATGTTGGGCGTCGTGCTGTTCTTCATCACACTAATTATTAACTTTAGCGTGGAATACATTTCTTCTAAAGGATTAAAACGTAGTAAATAAAATGGAAATTTGTAGTAATAATAAGGCTAAACATCGTTCGCAGAAGCTGGCTTTCGGAATTTTCCGCTTGTTGAGTCTTTGTATTGTGCTGATACTCTTTGCAATTCTCGGGTTTATTATATATAAAGGCAGTGGTGCTATCAGTTGGGAGTTTATCACTTCAGCACCTACGGACGGTATGAGGGGTGGAGGTATCTGGCCGGCTATCGTAGGTACTTTTTATCTAATGGTAGGTAGTGCGTTGTTTGCTTTCCCGGTAGGTGTGATGAGTGGCATCTACATGAATGAGTATGCGCCGAAAGGAAAATTGGTACGCTTTATCCGGGTAATGACGAATAACCTGAGTGGTATTCCCTCTATTGTGTTCGGTTTGTTTGGTATGGCATTGTTTGTCAATTATATGGGCTTTGGTGACAGTATCCTAGCGGGTTCTTTGACGTTAGGCTTACTTTGTGTACCTTTGGTGATACGTACTACGGAAGAAGCGTTGAAGGCTATTCCGGATAGTATGCGTGAAGGTAGTCGGGCATTGGGAGCAACAAAGTTGCAAACGATCTGGCATGTAATTCTGCCTATGGGAATGCCGAACATTATCACCGGGCTGATTCTGGCTTTAGGGCGTGTTTCGGGTGAAACGGCTCCTATTCTGTTTACTTGCGCCGCTTACTTCCTGCCGCAGTTGCCGACCGGTATTCTTGACCAGTGTATGGCGTTGCCTTATCACTTGTATGTGATTTCGACCAGTGGAACAGATATGGAGGCGCAGTTGCCGTTAGCTTATGGCACTGCATTGGTCCTGATTGTGATTATCCTACTGGTGAATCTGCTGGCTAATGCTTTGAGGAAATATTTTGAAAAAAGAGTAAAGACGAATTAAATAATATATGGATACAGTAAAAATAGATGCGCGTGATGTGAATTTCTGGTATGGTGATTTCCATGCTTTGAAAGGAATCAGTATGCAGATTGAGGAAAAATCGGTTGTTGCGTTTATCGGGCCTTCCGGTTGTGGAAAGTCTACCTTTCTCCGGCTTTTCAACCGGATGAATGATTTGATTCCCGCTACCCGCTTGGAGGGGGAGATTCGTATTGACGGACAGAATATATATGCGAAAGGAGTGGAAGTGGACGAACTTCGTAAGAATGTGGGAATGGTGTTCCAGCGTCCTAATCCTTTTCCGAAAAGTATCTTCGAGAATGTGGCTTATGGACTTCGTGTGAATGGAGTGAAGGATAATGCATTCATTCGTCAACGGGTGGAAGAAACGCTGAAAGGAGCTGCGCTTTGGGATGAAGTGAAAGATAAACTGAAAGAATCGGCCTATGCTTTGTCCGGCGGGCAGCAGCAGCGTCTTTGTATCGCTCGTGCAATGGCGGTATCTCCTTCAGTGTTGTTGATGGATGAGCCTGCTTCTGCACTCGACCCTATTTCTACGGCTAAAGTGGAAGAATTGATTCACGAATTAAAGAAGGACTATACGATTGTGATTGTAACGCATAATATGCAGCAGGCAGCTCGTGTAAGTGATAAGACCGCGTTCTTTTATATGGGTGAAATGGTGGAATTTGACAATACGAAGAAGATTTTCACGAATCCGGAGAAAGAGGCTACGCAGAATTATATTACAGGACGTTTCGGATAGTTTGTACCGGAATGGCGGGGATAAATAGGAATATTAACACTTATATATAATAGACTATGGTAAAGTTTATAGAATCGGAACTCATTCTATTGAAGAAGGAAATTGACGAGATGTGGACGTTGGTGTATAATCAGCTTGACCGTGCCGGGGAGGCTGTTTTGACACTCGACAAGGAGTTGGCGCAACAGGTAATGGTCCGTGAACGCCGGGTGAATGCCTTCGAACTAAAAATAGACAGTGATGTGGAAGATATTATCGCACTATACAATCCGGTAGCAATCGACCTTCGTTTTGTATTGGCTATGCTGAAGATTAATACGAATCTGGAACGCTTGGGAGACTTTGCGGAAGGGATTGCCCGTTTCGTGATACGTTGCAAAGAACCGGTGCTTGACGCTGAGTTAATGACGCGTCTGCGTTTGGGTGAGATGCATGCTGAGGTACTTTCAATGTTGGAACTGGCAAAACGTGCCTTGCATGAGGAGAGTATTGAAATGGCAACTACCGTATTCGGCAAAGATAATCTGCTGGACGAAATCAACGCACAGGCAACGGGAATCCTTGCCGATTATATCATTGAACATCCTGAAACAGTACATACGTGTGTGGATTTGGTGAGCGTTTTCCGTAAATTGGAACGTTCCGGCGACCACATTAATAATATCGCCGAAGAGATTGTTTTCTTCATTGACGCCAAGGTATTAAAGCATAGCGGAAAGATAGACGAGAACTATCCGAATAGATAATTTTTTGCAGTTTTTTAAACAGAAATTAGGGCTCCTTAAAATTTTATCCTATATTTGTCTCCTATAACGGGTAAGTTACAGGCGTTTTTGCGTCAAATGATAATAAATCCAAAGAATTTTCAAAAAGATGTTATATGACATGTTTTATAATTTGGAGAGTATCAGTAAAAGCGACTATATTTGCACCGTTATCCTGAAAACAATCTTTTTACCTTAAAAAAAACTAATACCTATTGAAAACTGAAAAAGGAGGTGTGTCAAAATGCGCACCTTCTTTTTTTTAAGCACAAAGCCCCGACTTTCACAAGCTGGGGCTTTGTTATTACCTAAAGATTTTGTATCT